>CAZHOC010000479.1:0-5119 GCA_964534295.1 uncultured Bacteroidia bacterium
GAGAATGGGCTATTTCTTGCAAATTAAGACGCCCAGCACGCTCTTGCTGACGTGGCATTATTTCTTGAATTTCCTGATCAGCAATCTTTATCTTTTGCAAAGCCATCTCGGGCTGTCCCTGAGCAATAAGAGTTTTCACCTGAACCTCTAGCATTTGTAGACGTTCAAATCGCGCCACGATACTATTTGCTTGCAATAGGGCTTCTGCTGCTTGTAAATACGCCATCCCTTGCTCATAAGCCTGTGTTTGATAGGCCCATTCCCCAGCCTCAACCAAGGCCTCCGCATGAAAGATCGAATCATAGATAGCCGCCTTAGAAGTGATCTCAATACATTCGTCCAGGGCTTGTTTGGCCTTATCATACTCACCGATTTCTAAATACAGACTTGCCAAGGTTGCAACACTAGTGCTGATTTGGCGATGGGTAGGTTCGAAAATTGCCTTCTTACGAGTGATCGCTTGCTTTATGGTTTGCTCAGCCTCTTCAAATCGACCCGAGTATTGATAGGCTAGCGCCAAATTATTTTGCATGAATGCCACTGCAAAATCATTAACAGGTTCAAATTGCAGTGCCCGCTCAACGGCATCCTCATAGATGGCCAAACTTTCCTCATAGCGTCCCATTTCTAGATACACCCAACCCAAATTACCATAGTGATTGACCGTATAGGGATTGTTAGGTCCAAGCACTTTTTCTCTGATCCGAACGGCTTTTTCTTGATATTCTAAACCTGCTTCATACTCCAGCTGAGCGATATGAATCTTGGAGAGTCTTACGTAGATATCTGCTACCCTAGTGTGGTATTCTCCCATGCTTTGCAAAAAGATATCTAAGCTTTGGAGGAAGTATCGCTTTGCCAATC
Organism: uncultured Bacteroidia bacterium; assembly: GCA_964534295.1. Lineage (GTDB taxonomy): Bacteria > Bacteroidota > Bacteroidia > J057 > J057 > JBCAWW01. The sequence continues at coordinate 865 of CAZHOC010000479.1, forward strand.
GAAAGTCCCTCATAGCGAGATAACAGATCCCAATTTCATTTAAGCTCGCAGCATAGTCCGGATGCTTGGGACCAGCATAGGCTTCTGCCTCAGCCAAAGCTAGCTCAGCATAGCGCAGGGCTTCTGGGATAAGTCCTCGTCGCAGTAAGGAAGTGCTATAATCTCCGTGGGCCATCATCAAGCTCCGGGTACTTGCTTGGCTATAGTTTTCGAGGATATTCACCGCGGCGCGGAAGAGGGAATCAGATCGTTCGACTTCCCCGAAATAGTTTATGTATCCTGCCATAGAGCGATATAGCATGGCAATATTAGCTGTATCCGCTCTCTCCTTGGCCCAATTAAGTGCGATCTCGTTATACTCTTTGGCTTGCTCTAATCTACCAGAAAATCGATAGCTATAAGTGATATCAGTTAGTACCTGTTGAATCACGCTAGAGTCTTGCGGGATGCGCTCCTGTTCCATCTTTAATAGGCCCTCATATAAGCCTACGGCTTGCTCAAACCTTTGCAAATAATAGCAGCAACGAGCCCAATTGCCGTAGAGACTACGAGTTTGTTTACTTTTTTTGAGCGCCCCTTCGGGGAACGATGCTATCGAACGCTTGGCCAGAGAATCGCCTTTAGCAAATTCTTCTAGCATCAAATAATTGCCAACCGAGAGACCAGCGGCCCTGATCGCTCGTTCCCAACAATAGTCATTATCGTTCTGCGCAGCAGCCATATAGCCATCTCTCGCCTTAAGCAACAAATTGGCAGAAGCTAAATACTGATTACTATCTCGCTTGCTTATACCTCGCACAAAGTTTTCATGGGCCAATAGAGTATCTGGGAGGCTAGCATGAAGGCTAAAGAAGGATCCCCAAAAGAGCAAGAAACTGGCGATTCCCAATCGCATTTGGAAGTGTGGAAGCATCTCAATAAAAAATCAAAAAAAGTTTGACCTGATGTTGATATCCCCCAATGGGGGTCCGTCTCATCTGTAACAATCACAACATCTAATAATACAACACAGATGAATCAGACAAAATTGTTAATGCACAAATCATTTTTACAAAAAGGCCTCAGCTTTTTGATCCTCACCTCACTTATTGTTTCCCTACAAGCACAATCCTATCGGGATCTCAACACCGGCCTCAGCTATTTGCAACTACCTTTTGCACCCCTTGAGGGAGACTTTAAAACCTACTCTATCAAGGTAGATGAATTAGAACTCAAAGCGATAGACTATGGATTGAGATTAGAAGAAATCTTGCCTCAAAAGTTTGCCCTCGAGCAGTACGAATTAGTCCCAAAAGACGGAGACTTCGAGCTTATTCTTGAACTAGGTAAAGCGCATTATGTGGGAAAAACGGCTCAAAAGGGCCGCGAGAAGGTCAAAAACAAAGCCGGCGAATATGTAGAGAAAGTTTACTATTACTATGAAGTAACTTATACCCTCCCCTACAAAGCCAGTCTATATGATGGCAAACGCCAACTGATGCGTGAAAAAGTATTTTTTAAGCGCGGCGAAGAGCTGTACCGCAATTACGGCAAAGCTAGTAGCCTGACAAAACTAGCCGCAAGCTGGGAAGCCGACGAGCAAAAGTACATGTACGAAACCTATAAACGAGAACTCAACTATCTCTTCAAAATCAGTAGCGAATGGTTGCAATCTCAGATCGACACTCGCTTTGTCAATTTAGCTGATGCAGACCTATTGACTATCAAAAAGCCGGAAAAATATGGCGCTGAGAAAATCACTCAGGCACTGGCCCAAATCGCAGAAATGCAGACAGCTGGCAAGTTTGAGCGTTCTCCGGAGGAAGTCTTAAAGGATCTTGCCCCTACCCTAGAAGCGTTGAAACAAGGGCTTAATAGCTTTAGTCCTGATGACAAAAAAGAGAAAAAAATCTACTTCACAGCTGCTTTGGCACTAGCCAAAATGTATACCTATCTCCACCAGCCTGCCGAAGGCAAAGTCTACTTTGAAAAGGCTCAAGCAGTTATGGATGGTTTTAGGGCGGAAAGTTTGGTCAAAGATTTTATCCCTATTCTCAAAGATATGGAGCGTCGAGTTGCCGCCAACAAAGACGTTGCAAAAAAGTATGTCGGAAGCTTTGACCCTCAGGCAGCAGCTAAGTTTGATCAAGAGTATCAGGCAGCCAGAGAGGCAGAACTCAGCACCTTTACGGAGACAGGCGATGTAGCGGAAGTAATTGATTCAAATGCCTACCTGATCACTAACAAAAAAGATACGCTGCGTGGTCAAATTGAATATGACTGGAAGGATCGCGGAGGCATCACCAAGTTTTACGTCTTTGAGACTGGTAATCGAGAAGCAACTGAGCAACAATTAGAAGCAGACGAAGTCCTTTTTGTCCATCGCAATGGCAAGGACTACGCCAACCTTGGCTTTTTACCCAGCTACGACGTAATTATGCCGATCATTGCCCTCGCAGAAATCGTGTATGTGGGCGAAAAAGCTTCACTTTTTGTGTTTGAGTATCCGGACAAAAGCGATTATGATCACATCGTCTACAATGCCAAAACCACCAAGTTTACCAATCTCAATGGCGATCGCTTTGGCTTTAATTTCAATAAGCAATTTGCCAAATATCTCATCGATTGTCCTAGCGTTTCAAGCTTAGCAGCAGAGGGTGAATATGAGCAAACTACTGAGTCCTTGCTCAAAGCTATCGAAGCCTATAACAAATGTGAATAAGCAAAGGATTTATTAAAAAGCCCTGCTAGAGGTACTTTCTAGCAGGGCTTTTTTTGTATTTATTTTTTAGGGAGCCGCTGCGCGGAACGCTTAGCCCTAGCCTTAAGCAGTTTATTTTTCTTTCCAGTCAGCTAATAACTTCTGGGCTAAAATTTGATAATTGTGATTATCATCTACAGAGATTTTTTCAAAGGCAATACGGGCCTCCGCATCTTGCCCAGCTTGTAGCGCACTAAGAGCGAGATACCATTCAGCCATTTCAGGATGTAGGTCCGCTTGGGCCAAGAATACTTTAGCAGAATCTGTATTGGCTGCTGCTAAATAGCTCACACCTGTCAGCAGATTGATCCATGAGCGTTCTGAAGCAGTAATTTTATCACCATCAATCGCCCGAAAGTCTGCAATGGCCTCATCATAAAGGGCTTGTTGATAGGCGCGCAGGCCCTCCACCATTGGCGTCGGCAATGAATCCGCCGGACTTTGGGGGCCTCCCCGCTTCAGCTCCGAAGCATTGGGGGCATAAAAATGACTTGTAAAAAGGGTTTGAGAATCGTTCTGCGCAGCAGGAAACAACCACCAAACCGCCACTGCTATCAGCAAAATTGCCGCTGCAGTTGCGAATAGCCAAATGGGGCTTAGCCTCCGGGTTTTCCCTTTGTTTGCTGACGCTAAATTGGCTTCCCCCACTCCCCTTTCGATCTCCTCTAGAAAACCCTTTTGCCGGATAGCCACCAAGGCTTCTAAATGTGTTTTGAGAGCTATTTTGAGATCTGGATCAGATTCCAAGGCTTGCTCAAAGGCAGATTGCTCCTCTGGGCTTAGCTGCTTGCGCAAATAGGCGTCGATTTGCTCGATATAGGGAGATTGTTCAGCCATAATGCTACACTTAGGACTTGAGATTCATCAGAGATTTAAGCTTTTTCAAACAGCGATTTTTTGTGGTACCCGCAGCACTAGCAGAGGAATAATCCAAAAGTTTAGCCATTTCATCGAGGGTTTTGCCATGCCATTCTGTATCGATCAATAAGCGGCGACACTTCTCTCCGAGCTTATCCAAATAGAGATGTAATTGCCGCAGATTATCTTGCGCCTGAATATCCCTGAGGATATCCATCGCTTTATCGGGAAGATTGAACATATAATCGTCCAAGTCATCCTCTTTATAGGACGACTCTCGGCGAAGAATATCAATACAGCGATTAAAAAAAATCGGATGGAAGTAGGTAGAAATCTTGCTTTTGCCCTGAAACTGCCCAAATTCTATTGCTTGGATCGTTTTGTTGATGGCGAGGTGAAATGCTTCCCTAGCAAGTTCCTCAGTCATGCGAAACTTTTTCACGCCATTAAGTACATAGGGTTCCAAAGATTGATATAGTCTAGAGGATGCCTTTTCTTTTGCTATGCCTCCACTTTCTATCGCCCTGATGATTTCTTGATCCGTCAAATCTTGGGTCTATCAATTGTTTAAGGTAATAAACCCGCCATCAATAGGAAACAGACTGCCGGTAATAAAGCTCGCCTCATCACTAGCCAGATAGACAGCTAGACCCGCAA
>CAZHOC010000480.1:0-5111 GCA_964534295.1 uncultured Bacteroidia bacterium
CCATATTCATCTCGGCCACCGCAAGGTTGACGCTATCGGTATTGAGATCCACTTGCGCATTGAGAATGGCCAAGGAATTGGACTGACCAAATTCAAATTGGTTTCGGACGAAATTGATCCGTTCACGAGAAGCTTGCTCAGACTCTAATAAGATCTGATAATTGGCTTGCAAGCGTGCTAACTGATAGTAAGCGTTGATCACTTGGACCAAGTTACCTTCAATCTGGCCTTTTACCTGTGCCTCTGTCAACTCCACATTTTTTTGTAGCAACTGGTAATTGGTTTTATTGGCTAAGCCTGAAAAAACCGTGTAATTAGCCGAGATTCCTACGTTTTGGGAGTTTGTCTGGATTCCGCTGGCGCTTTGCGTAACGACGATGCGTTCCCCGGTAAGGGAGTCCACCCCCGGAAAGTCTGCAGAACCACTGCTGTTGCTATAATTAGCGCCAGCAGTCGCGCTCACTTCGGGCAGCAAGCCGGCAATACCGGGCTGAGCATTGTTGGTGGCACTCTCAATATTGTAGCGTGCCACTCGAATATCGTAATTGGACTCTAATGCCTTTTGGATCGCGTCATCAAGACTGAGCGTATCCTGCGCCACCAACATAATTGGCAACGAAAAGAGGCATAGCCAAAGAAGATTTTTCATTTTGTTGTTATTCATTAGGGTCCAAAGCTTTGGCCTGTTATCATCAATATGATCAACACCATAGGTACTAGCCACCAGAGGAGGAAGTAGTATTTGCGGCCTTCGAAGGCAGGCTCTACACTTGTGGCACTTGGCCACACACCTTGCCAAAGCGCCAGCATGGATCGCTTATATAGATTGAATAGGATCAAGAAGGAAGGCAGCGCCAAGAGAATTACCACCGTGGCGATCGCCAAGCCAAAGGCAATCGAAATCGCCATCGGAATAAGGAACTGCGCTTGGAAACTTTTCTCAAGAATCAAAGGCGCGAGACCCGCAATCGTAGTCAGAGAGGTCAAGAAGATCGGACGGAAACGAGAGAGACAGGCTTCATACAATGCTTCTTTAAATTCTTTCCCTTCCTTGATGAGGTTATTATGCTGACTCACCAGTACGAGGGCATCGTTGACCAAGACCCCGACCAAGGCTAAGAAACCAAGACCTGAGAAGATGACACTAAAGGGTTTACCCATCAGATAGTGGCCTCCAAAGACACCGATAAAGCTAAATGGAATGATGATCAAGACCGCCACCGTTTGGCTCGCCGAACGGAAGGTCAGAGCGATAATCGCGATCATCAAGATGCCGATGATAGGGAAGACTTTACCAAAGGAAGCTCCAGTCTCCGCGTTTTGACGCACCTGCCCTTCCATAGAGTAGCCTACACTCGGGTAGCGAGCCAGAATCTCCGGGATAACCTCACTTTCAATGATGGCTAGTTTTTCCTGAGTGGAAACGCGTTCATTAGCCGCATCTGCTTCTATACGTACTTCTCGTTTACCGTCGATGCGATTGATGGAGATCACGCCTCGACCTAAGGAAAAGTCTGCGATTTCTTTGAGTGGGAAAGTCTGCCCGTTGGAGGTTCGAATCCGCATATCCTCGAGCTTACCAATCGAAGACCGATCAGGATTGTCGTAGCGCACCCAAACTTTGACCTCGTCTTGGCCACGTTGGAGACGTTGTACTTCGACCCCGAAGAAACCTTGACGGACTTGGCCAATTACCTCTTGGAGATTCAGACCTAACAGTCTCGCTTTATCGTTGAGTTGGACGTCGATTTCTCGGAGACCTTCTTTACTGCCGGAGGTAACGTTTCGTAGTTCGACATCTGACTCTAGGGCCTCTTTGAGTTCATCCGAAGCGGCTGCCAGTTGATCAAGATCATTGCCCACTACGGCAATCGAAATTGCCTTACCAAAGGGGGTTGAGATCCCATATTGGACTTTTTCGGCTTCGTAGATCGGTCCTACATATTTGCGAATGGTATCTGAGACCGCCCGGCTATCATAGGTCCGTAATTCAGCCGTCAACAGATTGATCTGCAGTACCCCGCTGTAGGAATTGGGTCCAAGCGTCTTACTGACGATACGGATCAAATCCTGCCCACCGGGCTGATCTCCTTTTAAGGCTTCATTGGTTTGCCAAACGCCTTTTTCGATATGATCTAGCCACTTTTGGGTAACGTTTTCTCGCGTTCCCGCCGGCATCTCAAGGTTGACGGAAATAAAGTCGCCCTCGATTTGGGGGAAGAAAACGATCTTCACCAAACCACCCGGCACGAGACTCATACTGATCATCAATAGTCCTACGAAGATGGCGATACCTACCCCGGTATTATTCATGAAAAAGCGCAAGGCTGGCGCGTACATTTTCTCCCGCAACCAATCCATGAAACGCCAGAGAGCGTTCTGGATATCAGCAAAAAACTTCATAACCCCAGTAGGCTCTTTCTTCTCTCTGATCAAAGCATCAGAGTGGGCAATGTGTCCAGGCAGGATCAATGCGCCCTCGATCAAGGAGAAAAGCAGAGAGAGAATTACTACGATGGCAATTTCAGAGTTGAAGTCACCCGTGATACCATCGAGGAAGAGGAAGGTTGAGAAAGCCACCATGGTGGTCAAAATGGCCGAGAATACGGCTGGCAATACCTCCATTGTACCTTCATAGGCTGCTTGCGCTGGGGGCAAGCCCTCTTCCCATTTTCGATAGATATTTTCACTGATCACAATCCCATCATCCACCAGAATCCCGATCACCAAGATCATCCCGAAAAGAGAGATAGCGTTGACTGTCAGTCCCACAAAAGGCCCCAGCATGAACATCCCCAAGAGAGAGATCGGGATGGCAATCGCCACCCAGAAGGCTAGGCGAATTTGCAGGAACATAGCGAGGAGAATGATTACCAATACAAAACCAATGATTCCGTTATTGGTCAAAAGATCGATACGCTCGTTGAGCGTAACCGAACCATCAATAATGATTAGTGCCTCAACCTTATCGTTTTCTGCATTGAATTTTTCGATATAGGCTTTGACGATATCGGAGATATCAAGCAGGTTTTCGGAAGTGGTATTACTGACATTGATCCCAATCGCCGGATTGCCATTGACATATACTCGGTTGGGTACCTCTGCCCAATTATCTTTTACTTCTGCAATCTCATACAACTTAACCTTACGTCCATCTGGTGATTGGGCCACCACAATGTCCAAAAACTCTGGAGCATAATATTCTTTATTACGACTACGGATGAGGAGCTCCTCTACATCCGTTTTGATTGAACCACCCGACAGCTCAATGTTCGCGAGCTGTACGGCACGGGCAACCTGGTCAAAAGTCAAATTGTAGCGGCGGAGGTCGTTTTCTCGTACATAAATCTGGATTTCCTCATCTGGGAATCCACTTAGGGTAACTTTAGAGATACCGGGTTCCGCCAAAAGATCATCCTCCACTTTGCGAGCAATGGTTTTCAGAGTTCGTAGGTCTATGTCCCCTGTAACGGCAAAATTGACTGCCAGTGTAAGAGACTCTTGCTTCTTGATGACTGGTGGTTCGATCCCATCGGGGAAGGAGTTGATCTGATCGACCGTGTTTTTCACATCCTGCAAAAGCAGATCCATGTCAAATCCTCTCAAAATCTCCACTCTGACTGAGCCGGTATTTTCGCTACTGGTTGAAGTTACTCGTTTGACACCGGTCAAACCTCTAAGTTGATCCTCAATCTTGGCGACAACTCCATCCTCCACCTCAGAAGGAGAGGCACCAGGGTAGACCGTCTGAATGACGATCGTCCGCGGATCTGAGTCCGGGAAGAAGGTCGAACGCAGGCTCTGCAAGCCTAGATACCCAAAGATGAATATCAATATCAGCAGCAGGTTACCCGCGATCGGGTATTTGATAAAATATTTTATTATCTGCTGCATGATCTAGTACACATTTACTTTGAGGCCTTCATAAGCACCTATCAACACTTCATCTAAAATCTGGGTATTGTCCGGGATACCCTGGACGTATACTTGCTCAGCAGTTCTTTGCACGGTTTCCACGGCGTGGAGCTTGAGCAATGAATCTTGAATAATGTAGATCTGGTTACTCTCATTGACTAGCTTTCTCGGCAGTTCTACTACATCTTTCAGGGTCTGGCCCTTGATATTACCACTGAGGTACATGCCTTCTTTGAGACCTTTCCCACTTACGCCAATAAAAACTTTTACTGTCTGGGTATTGGCGTCGACCACATCACTGATTCGGCGAATGGTACCTGACCACTCCCCTTCTAGATTGTCTGCATCTAAGCTTACTTTATTACCGACTTTGATAAACTCTAAGTCTTCGAGGTTGACCGCTGCCTCCAATTCGTAATTATTGGAATTGAAAAATGAACCTAGCTTTTGGCCTACTCGCACCAAAGTACCTGCAGTGATGCTAGACTCCGAAACTCGACCACTAAAAGGAGCGCGAATGGTATACTTCTTCATGCGTTCCTCTTGACTCTTGATAGAGTAATACAGATTGTAGAGGTTCCGAGCAGAGATGAAGTAGCGCTCTTTTTGATTGACCGGATCTGGCAAAGCAGCTAAGCTCTTCTCTGGCTCCATTTGATTGAGATAAGCTTCCCATTGAGGAAAACTCTCTGGGTAATCTACTTTCAGATCAGGCAGTAGAAGGGTGATTTGATTCATCAAGCTACTTTTCTGGGCTAGCAAGCTCAGTTTTTGCTCGGTATCGTCAATCACAATAAGGGCACTACCTTTTGAGAAGTAATTCCCTTCCTTAAAGCGGCTACTTTGTGGTTTTAGCGTTCCTCCCACTTCTGAAAAAACATCAATCTGCTGCGGAGCAGTGAGACGACCGGTAATTTCGATTTGAGAGCTTAGCGCTTGATTTTGGACCGTCCGGCCCTTTACCTGCTTCGGTGGATTTACCACCTCTAGCGTTGGAGGATCTACCCGGCTGCTCACAATCGCCTGAAAAATCCCCCCAGCTGCAACGAGTATCAACAACACGCCGACAATGCTCACTATAATCTTTCTGGTTGACATATTTATTTGGGGTAATACAGAATGTTAATCAAAACAATAGTTACAAATGAAACTATATATCTAAAAAACTTTAATCATTCTTTGGTTACAACATAAAA
>CAZHOC010000481.1:0-1285 GCA_964534295.1 uncultured Bacteroidia bacterium
CTGTTTTAGCTGCTGTGAGTTATTTCGTCTATTGGGCGATTAAACGTACAATGCAGGATCAAGGATCAAGCGTGCAAAACCGGCAGCGACGGGCAAGGCGATAGTGGTAGATTTTTACTACTTTTGCTAGCCGAAAAAGCGCATTACTATGCCAGACGTTCCACCGCTCAAACAAAAAGAGCGGATTGAAGAAGTAAAAACGATCTTTGCGGGCTACTTAGACCGCAAAGGGCAGCGTAAAACCCCAGAACGTTTTGCGATCCTGGAGGAGATTTATAGCCGCTCAGATCACTTCGATGTAGAATCCCTCTACATCCACATGAAGAACAAAAACTATCGGGTGAGCCGGGCTACGGTTTATAACACCCTCGACCTTCTTGTGGAGTGTGATCTCGTCAAACGACATCAGTTTGGTACTACTCAGGCACTTTACGAAAAATCTTACGGATACAAACAACATGACCATGTCATATGCTCTGAATGTGGCAAGGTGATGGAATTTTGCGACCCCCGTCTTGGTGCGATCGAAAAAATGGTAAGCGATATGCTAGACTTCGAGGTCTCGCATCACGCTCTTACTATTTATGGACAATGCCGAAACGCTGATTGCGAAGGAAAAAAATAATCAAACATGGAGTTCTCTTTTGAAAAACAGGAAGAAATCGGAGTTTTTAAGCTAAATGGAAATCTTATCGGTGAAACCGATGGGGTGCCCATTACCGAGGCCTTCACTGAGCATTTAGGCAATGATGTTAAGCAGTTTGTCATTGACCTAAGTGAATTACAACACATCAACAGTACTGGCTTAGGCGTTTTGATCACTTTATTGACCAAGGCACGTAAAGTGGGCGGAGAAGTAAATCTTGCCAACCCATCTCAGTATATCAAGAATTTGCTCTTGATCACTAAGCTCAATACGATCTTCAAAATTCACGATACTACCGAAGAGGCTGTTGCCGAACACGCAGCCTAATAAATAAATTTTCACTCACCAATTTTCATACAACACTAATGGCAGTAGACGTACTACTCGGACTACAATGGGGAGACGAGGGGAAAGGAAAAGTAGTGGATGTTTTTACGCCCGACTATGAAATCGTTGCTCGTTTTCAAGGCGGTCCCAATGCCGGTCATACCCTTGTCATCGACGGAAAAAAACATGTTCTTCACCTGATTCCTTCTGGAATTTTTCATCCTGATACTCAATGTATCATTGGCAATGGTGTCGTACTTGATCCCGTTACTCTTCGCCGAGAAATTGAAGCGCTTGTAGCACGTGGTGTCA
>CAZHOC010000481.1:1297-5109 GCA_964534295.1 uncultured Bacteroidia bacterium
TATCTCTCTTCGCGCTCACCTCATCCTGCCTACTCACAAATTGCTGGATGCAGCTTCTGAAAAAGCTAAAGGTGATAAGAAAATTGGTTCTACCTTGAGAGGTATCGGCCCAACCTACATGGACAAGACAGGCCGTAATGGACTGAGAGTGGGAGATGTATTGTCTGACAAGTTTGAAGAACGCTATCAAACATTGGTCAAAAAGCACCATGATCTGCTCAAACATCTATATGACTTTGATTACGATCTTAGCGAATCTGAACCCGATTTTTTGTCGGCTATCGAATTCCTACGTAGCCTAAAATTGATCAACACTGAGTTTATGCTCAATGACGCCTTGGCTAATGGGAAAAAAATCCTAGCCGAAGGGGCTCAAGGGACGCTGCTCGATATCGAATTTGGTAGCTACCCATTTGTAACCAGCTCCAATACCACCACTTCTGGTGCGTGTCTTGGATTAGGAGTCCCTCCGACTCAGATCAATAAAGTATTTGGGATTTTTAAAGCCTACTGCACTCGTGTGGGAAGTGGGCCCTTTCCGACTGAGTTGACTGGCGCAGATGGGGAAGAAATTCGCCAAGCTGGTGGTGAGTTTGGTGCGACTACTGGTCGTCCACGCCGTACCGGCTGGATTGATTTGCCTTTGCTACGTTATGCAATCCAAATCAATGGGGTTACGGATCTGATCATGACGAAGGCCGATGTGCTTTCTATTTGCCAAGAAATCAAGGCTTGTGTGGCGTACGAAACCTCAGAAGGCCGAACCGAAGAAGTTCCTTTTGATTTGAGCGACGCCACCCCAATCTATGAAACCCTGCCTTGCTGGCAAGAAGATATTACTGGAGTAAGAGACAAGGCAAACCTCCCTGCTAAGCTCCAGAATTATGTAGATTACCTAGAAGATAAATTAGGAGTCCCTGTAACCTATGTTTCTGTCGGTCCTGACCGTGAGCAGATTATGCATATGGGGACGGTTTCTGCCTAAAAGGTCTATAAATAAATGATCAATACCCAATGTAGAGCTGATCTCTGCATTGGGTATTTTCTTTTTATGGGCTGCTGCGCAGAACGCTTATTCCCCCCTATCACACCTATCTCACCCACAACTAAATCGGCAGGGGCGTGCATGCATGCCGCCCCAAGAGATAAGCGTTCCGCGTCCCGAAAGCTTTCGGGAGTAATCCAAAACACAAAGACTCCCAATAAGAAGCGTTAAACTGCCCAGATCGATCCGTTTTTGGTGCTGAGCTTTTTCAATTTACCTTCAGCATACAGCTGGTTGAGTAGATTCTCGCTATCGGTTCTTGGGGTACCTGAAAGTTCTGTTAATTCCTTGGCAGTCAAAGTAGGATACTTCGCAAAAAGAGATTCCCAATTTTTGTGATACTCTTTTTTCGCGATCTGAGGAGCTAATTTCAGAATGGCCATTTCATAGAAAGCATAAGGTCTGCGACCATATACCATATCCTGATTGCCTTTGCTATCGATAAAAAACATGGTAGGAAAGCCTCTGACACCATATTGCTTAGCTACATTCAGATCCTCCTCAAATAAAGCTTTTGCCTTGCCCTCAAAGTCGATTTTGAGCTGTTCAGCATCTAAGCCCACGCTCAACGCGGCTTCAGCGAGATGCTCCCATTTGGTGATATTTTTCTTTTGCAGGAAGACCATCTCCCGAATCTCCCTGAGAAAGAGGATCGCCTTTTTGGGGTCTTGAGATTGGGCGGCTTTAAAGGCGATGGATGGAGGATAGGAAGAATCTAAGGGGTCTTCCAGCCATACATCCCCGTCAATCGGCATATCGTAGTGAACGCTAACCTCATCCCAGTGATGGGCCACATCTGAGGGTTTGCTGATCCCGCCACTATTGTAGCTCCAATCTGGGAGCAGGCCACCCATGCGATATTCGATGTCGATATATGGGCCGTATTCAAGTTTCAATTTCCGTAGTTGCGGCTCTATGCCCCAGCAAGAAGAACAGATAGGATCTGTAAAGTAGAGGACCTTAATTTTGGCTTCATTCGTACCCATGGGGGATTGTGTTTGGGCTTCTGCTTCCGCCCCAGGGATTTCGCAAATACCGCTTTCTGGATTACATAGAAGTGGGTTTTTCTGCTCTTCCATTTATCGACTAGTTTATGATTTTTGGCAAAATTGAACTGCTTCGGTCAAATTTAATACTCATTTATGTGGCCAAAGCTTAGATACCCTCAAGGACTAGATTTGGGTGATCAGCCCTGAAATACTGGACGGAATCTCTACTTCAAAAAATCTGTCCCTAATAATTTCATATCGAGGTCGTACAAAGTCCTTTTGGTCGGCATGATCATCCCATTTACCGCTTTGCTCCCTTCATTAAAGACTATTTCTCCCCCGCTTCCATCTTTTTTGACGAATTTAAAGCCTTCTAAATAGAAGGAGTTACGGTTAATGTAGAAGTCATAGTTTTCCTTTTCGTAATCAATATGGATCACGTATACCGGCACCTCATTGACAATTTCTTCTTCAAAGCTTTCTGCTAGCTGTACTCCAGGATCAAAAAACTTAGCTGGCATTCCCCAAATGTAGGGGTAGAAATTTGCTGTCCACCGATAGATTTCACATTTGGAACTGTCATTATAAGCGATACAGCTATCTGCTTGAAAGGCTAGATGTACCCCCCGAAACAAATTATTGTATTCAAAGGAGTTTGTGCGATTATCAATTCGCAGTTTTATGATTTCGGTATTGTTATCACTAAAGACGCTTTTGCTTTCTAGCTCCAGCTCTACCACTTTATTATACCAGTTTCCCTCTTGGTCATGATGTGCTTGGCACTTTTGGGCAATCTCTTTACTTGTCAACGCCTGTGAAGCACAGCCAAAAAGAAAAAGGATTAATCCTAATAGGTAGAATAAATTTTTCATAATCACCGCTCGCTTGGTCTAGTAAAGGTACAATCAAGGCGCTAGATTCTCACTCAGCGAAGCTCTCTAGCTAAATAAACCGCTGGGATGGGTTTTGTTATGAGTTTGTGTATCAAAATTAAAACTGGAGTCGTACACAAAGGTCAATGCAGATAAGCCAACTCCTAAAGAAGGGCGAATTCCATGAAACTTTCTGTGAAGACTTTGCCTACCACACCGAAATAAATGAATCTCTATATTTAGCCGCCGTCTTAGATGGTTGTTCGATGGGCACCGACAGCCACTTTGCCTCTGCCTTATATGGGAAGCTGATTAAGCGAGCTAGTAAAGAACTGGGATATAGAGCAATGTATGGGGAAATCGATAGCTTAACTAGCCTTCCTTTGGCAAAAATTGGCGAAGAGATCATTAGAAGTGTAAAAGAGGGCTTGAGAGAGGCCGCGAACAAATTTCATCTGGAGCAATTAGAAATTCTCTCTACCATTAACTTGGCCATAGTTGACACCCAAAAGGGAGAAGCTTGGGCCATTATAATTGGGGACGGGATTATTGCTAGCGGTGGGAAAATCATAATTGTTGAACAAAATAATCGTCCCAATTATCTAGCTTATCACCTTGCCACGCCCTTTGAAGAATGGTATCCAAGGGAGAAAAACCGCTTTGAGTTTAATGATATTTCTGAATTGACGATATCTACAGATGGCATAGGTAGTTTTGAACCATTGGAAAAAGGAAAGCCATTGTATTCGGAATCAATAGAGGCTTATTTACTCCATTCCAGAGATTTTGAGGATTCTAAGCGCTCTTTTGAAAAGAAGATAAGTAAGCTACAAAAGGAATATGGCTTAATCGGAACGGATGATATCGGAATAATCAGAATGAAGTGGTAATTCCCCATACCCTTAT
>CAZHOC010000482.1:0-952 GCA_964534295.1 uncultured Bacteroidia bacterium
TTGATAGAAGCAGCGCTTTGGGCCAGCAAAATTGGTCCAGGCATGCTCCGCAAGCGTTTTGGCTTCATGAATTGGCGCAACTATGATTTGCCGCTGTTCAAAAAATTGAAGCGAGAACTACGAAAAACGCAGCAACCTCTGACCGCCTCTCTCTATGGAGTCGAACTCTATCCTCCCTATGTCAAGCTCGCTCAGGATACCGTTGCCGCCGCAGGTTTTACGGAGCAGATTTGGGTACAGGAAGGAGACTTTTTTGAGATTGATCCTTTGGCCAAGGACGCCGTTTTGATTATGAATCCTCCCTACGGGGAACGCTTGGAGCAGGTCGAAATCGACGGATTTTATAAGGATATAGGCGATCGTTTCAAGCAGCAATATAAAGGTAGCGAGGCTTGGGTCCTGAGCAGTAATCTAGCCGCCATGAAACGAGTCGGTCTCAAAGCGGATCGTAAAATTCAACTTTTCAACGGCCCTTTGGATTGTCGCTTCAATCAATACAAACTTTACTGATCATGCGCCCTGAGAGCTTTACTTTTAGAGATGGCACGACCAATCAACTCAATCATTTTGGAGATAGCGGCCCTTTGCTTTTGCTCTTGCCGGCGATGGGCGTACGGGCTTCTTATTATCCACCGCTCGCGGAACGCTTAGTCGAAGCTGGCATGCAGGTCGTTTCGGTGGATTATCGAGGTTTGGGTAAGTCCAGCGTGCGCGCCTCGCGCAAGGTAGATTTTGGCTATGAGACGCTGGTGCAAGACATAGGTGAAGTCGTTACGCATCTCAAAAAAAGCTTTCCCGAGCGCCCTCTTTTTCTTCTTGGTCATAGTCTCGGAGGACAGGTCGGCTTGCTCTACGCAGCACGTTATCCTGAGCAATTTAGTGGTTTCGCCATTGTCGCCTCTTGTTCGGTATACAGCAAATCCTGGACGGGCTTTGGCCGTTTCCGGATTCT
>CAZHOC010000482.1:969-5107 GCA_964534295.1 uncultured Bacteroidia bacterium
GCTAGCTTATTCCGCCTAATGAGTCAGATTGTGGGTTTTCATCAGGGCAAATACTTAGGTTTTGGCGGACGAGAAGCGCGCACAGTGATGCGCGATTGGGGCCTCAATGCAATCGACGGACGTTACCTACCCAAAGGCAGTGATTTTGATTATGAAGCAGCCCTTGGCAAACTATCTAGCCCAACGCTAGCCATCAATATCGAAGACGATGACTTTGCCCCGAAGAAGGCTACGGAGCATCTTTTAAGCAAATTATCTTCGCAAGCCCCCAAGACTTATCAAACTTATACTCACGAAGCGGCAGGAGTTAAACTTGACCACTTCAATTGGGTGAAGCACCATAAGGCACTTGTGCCGATGATTGCCGATTGGATCGGAGAGAGGAGTAAGTAGTTTGATAGTGACTTTTTGTGTTTACCGCTGCGCGGAACGCTTGTCGCATGGGTGCGGCATGCATGCGCGCACCTACCAGAGATTCATTTCGAACGAGCCTGCTAAGGCGAGGAGAAATCTCCTATCAGACGAATTGTAACACATTTGGGAACCAAGGAGATTTCTCGTCGGCCCGATTCTCGGGCCTCTGTCGAAATGAAGTTGGGGTTTTTGGGTTTAGCGACAAGACACTGCCTTGTCGCGCGTTAGAGATAAGCGTTCCGCGCAGCGGAAAATCTCCCTCCGACTTGCGTACAGCCAGCATCCTACCCAAATTGCGGTATGGGATCATCTAAGCATACGCCAGCTGCCATTGATTTACTCAAACAGCTCATCCAAATTCCTTCATTGAGTCGTCAGGAGGATCAAACTGCCGACTGCATCGCAGATTTTTTGCTGCGCCAAGGAGTGGCCATCAAACGCCAGGGAAACAATGTCTGGGCCTTCAATCAGGCGTTCTCCGCAGGAAGGCCTACCATCCTCCTCAACTCGCACCATGATACAGTCAGAGCTAAGCAAGACTGGACTCGTGATCCACATGCTGCCACACTGGAAGGAGATACTTTGTATGGCTTAGGGAGTAATGATGCCGGTGGACCATTGGTCAGTCTCATTGCTTGTTTTTTGCACTTTTATGAGCGCAAGGACCTTCCCTACAATTTGATCATGGCGGCGACGGCAGAAGAGGAAATCAGCGGGCCCAATGGCATCGCCAGTATTTTGCCTCAGCTCGGAACGATCGATTTGGGTATAGTGGGGGAACCCACCGAAATGCAGCTCGCCATCGCCGAAAAGGGCCTCATGGTAATGGATTGCTATGGCAAAGGCAAATCAGGACATGCCGCCCGCAATGAAGGCATTAACGCTATTTACGCCTCTATCCCTGACATCAATTGGTTTCAAAACTATCAGTTTGAGGAGGTTTCGGACTTCCTTGGTCCGGTCAAGATGAGCGTAACTCAGATCAACGCAGGTACTCAACACAATGTCGTACCTGATGAGTGCCATTTTGTAGTAGATGTCCGCACCAATGAGCTTTACAGTAATCAGGAAGCTTTTGATATCATCGACCAGCATACTCAATGCGAGGTCAAGCCGCGTTCTTTTCGCCTTAATTCTTCGCGCCTAGCGCCTGATCATCCTATCGTTCGGCGAGGCCGAGAACTAGGACGAGAGACTTATGGTTCCCCCACCTTATCAGACCAAGCGCTAATGCCTTTCCCGACTCTAAAAATAGGACCTGGAGACTCAGCACGCTCTCATACCGCAGATGAATATATTTTGCTTTCAGAGATCGAAGCAGGAGTTGAGCTCTACATACAAATGCTTGAAGGCCTAGAACTGGGGAAGGCTGAATGATGAATTTCGATTGCAGAAGGTTGAAGTGATTTTTTTTACTTCTGGATTGGGAGTTCTAAGTTCTACATTCAAAATTCTAGCGTTCTGCGCAGCAGTGCTCCTAACAAAAAACGACGCCACCCAAAAAAGGGAGCGCCGCCCGGTCTCGTAAATAAAAACTGTTAATAGGTAACCACGATTCCCAAAGTTGGTTGGAAGATACCCAAGCTATTTTCGAGGAAACGGGTTTGATATCGTGCGGGATCGAGCGGATCGACCAATGGGAAGCCATTTTCGTCCTTGACTACGTCTAAAATAGGTGGTCCTGGGAGAGAAAAACCATATACATTTTGAATGTCTAAGAAGAGGTTGAAGCTCCATTTATTGAAGAACCACTTCTTATCCACCCGCATATCTAATTGGTGATAAGCTCCAATGCGCTCTGAATTGAGTCTATCAAAATCTCGAATTTCAACCCTAGCGATATCCCAAACCGATCGCAGGCTAGAGAGCTCAACATTGGCAGGCGTATAAGGAGTACCAGTGGTGAGTCGCCATTTGAGTCCTACTTCCCAATCTTTTTTGAACTTCTTACCAGCGGTCAAGGCCACAATATGGCGGCTGTCCCAAGAGGAAGGCACAAAATTACCATTCTTGTCTTGGAACTCGCTCCAACCTAAAGTGTAGGCGATGATACCGTAAAAGCCTTTGAACAAACGTTGTTGGACCAAAAATTCCATCCCATAGGTACGGCCTTCCGAGATAGAAGAAGCGGGCTCATTCCCCACAACCCCAAAATCTCCGCCCACATTGGCCAAGGAGATTGAATCTCTCGTTAGGAAGGGATAATCGGTATAATATTTATAGTAGGCTTCGACCGCAATCTTGGTATTAGTATTGGTCGTGTAGGAGATCCCTCCCACCATTTGGCGATTGCGGATGTAGGTAATTTCGTCATTGACCAGCTCCCCAAAATTGTCTCTAAATCCAAGCACAGTATATGGCGGTAACTGATAGAAGATCCCGGTATTGAAGTTGACGCTAAGTTGGGGCGTTACCCGCAGGGAGGCAGAAAAACGGGGAGAAAACTGATTCAAGGGGTTTTGCATCTCCTCAGAGAAGTCATTGCCGTCCATTCTAGCCCCCAAAGAGAGGATCAAGCGATCATTGAAGAGACGTTGACTCATCTGGGCAAAAGCACCGTATTTGTTGATATTGAGCTCAGAATCAAAATCTACTACCCCTCCAAAAGGTAGCACTGAGAAGGTTTCGTTGGTGTATTTAGAGAACACATAATTCACCCCATAGTTGAGCTTGAAGCCGTTCTGGCGAAAGGTGTGCTCAAGGCGTAGTTTGTTCTCTATCTCCTGCGAGGTATAATCTAAGGATCGTTCTAAGGTTTCGTTATTGTCGGGATATTTAAAGGCGTTGTTGTTGAGCATATTGCGGCTCGCCACCAAGGTCCAAAAACCTTTGTCGCCATAGTATTTATAACTAGCCCCAAAGGTATAGTTCCATTGCGTTTGCACGGGTAGATTACCAAGGACATACTTTTGAAAATCTGTCGAATCTGCTCCTAAATTGAGGGCAAACTCATCCAAAGCGCCGAGGCTTACAATATTGAGTTCGTGACGTTGTCCAAAGCGAAATTTATGCTTGTATTGATAGTCGTTGTAATTGGGCAGGAAGGGAAGCGCAAGCACTTTAAACAACAGCCCCAGATAAGAGCGACGCACGGAAAAGAGGAAGGAGCTATTTTCTCCACTTGGCCCTTCTAAGGTCAAGGCCAAGTCGCTTGATCCAAGGGTTGCGGTCACTCCCAAACGATCATCACGGGCAGGTCGTTGGCGAAACTCAAAAACAGAGCTGAGCGCATTGCCTCTATTGGCCGGAAAGGCACCAGAATAAAAATCTACCTCTCCAATGAAGTCTACATTGATCAAACCTACTGGTCCTCCCGATGCCCCTTGGGTCGCAAAGTGATTGATATTCGGTACTTCGATACCATCGATATAAAAGCGGTTTTCATTGGGGCCACCACCTCGTATCAAAATATCATTACGAAAACTTACTGTTGAGGCCACCCCCGGTAGGGATTGGATCACCTTTGAGATATCTCGATTTCCCCCTGGGTTACGTTTGATTTCACTGGTACCGATGGTCCTCAAAGAGAGGGGAGCTTCTTCCTGTTGTTTGAAAGGCGAAGCCACAATCACCACAGAATCAGTCGAATTTGCCTCTTCCTGCATGGCGATCTCCACAATAGCCGGCTTGGAGTTGGTCACCTGGATCTCGTAGACCACTTTGGGCTTGTAACCTGTATAGCGAGCTTCCAAGTTATAGAGGCCCGGAGTCAAGTTTTTGATCT
>CAZHOC010000483.1:0-5097 GCA_964534295.1 uncultured Bacteroidia bacterium
GCCAAGAGATAAATAATGTTCAGCTTGTTATTTTTCATAGTCTTTGAAGTGTAGTTCTTTTATTACAAAATTTGAGGTCAAATCATATAGTTTTACCAGCCAGGGTTCTGGCTTAGGGTTCCTTCTGATAAATCAATTTCGCTTTGTGGGATCGGAAATAATTCATGTTTCCCGGCAACAAATCCCAAAGGACCAAGGACAGCCTCAGCTTGCCCAGTACGGACCAAATCAAAGAAACGGTGCTGTTCCAGTGCTAACTCAAGACGTCTTTCTTCCCAGATTAGTTGCCGCAGAGCGGCCTGATCAGTCTCAGTAATATCAGGCAAAATGCTAGGGTTGCCGCCTCTGGCACGTTCTCTCACTTGATTTAGATAACTCAAGGCTTCATTGGCTTTCCCGTTTTCATTGAGGGCTTCTGCAGCCATGAGCAATACATCTGCATAGCGCAACATCCTCACATTGTGATCCCAAGAGGCAAGAGGCGTTGTACCGGGCGTCCAAGCTTTTTGGTTGTAGCATTCCAGTTCTTTAATCTGGTTAGTGCCTTCAAAGTAGACAGTATCTGGGGTGGTAGGATCTCCTTCGAGAACGATTCCCCCTAGGGTTTCACCGAGAAAGGCGATAGTAGCCTCCATACGAGGATCATCACTATCAAAGGCCTGGATGAGATTATAAGTTGGACGATTAAAGCCCCAGCCTCGGTCTGGCGTCCCTCTAAGACCTTGGGTATTACCATACTGATGGCCACCTTGCGCAAAGCCATCATCTGTAGCGCCTACTTCAAAAAGAGAACCGGGGCCAAATTCTCCTGCGGAGGACAGGGCGTTAGCAAAATCTGGATCTAAACTATACTCAGCTGAGTTAATCACCTCTAGCGCAAACTTTTCAGCATTAGCAAAATCATTGCGAAAGAGATAGACTTTGGCGAGCAAACCTTTGGCCGCTCCTCGCGTAGCACGGCCTAATTCTTCTTGCGGGTAATCACTTCTCTCGAGGAGGTTTTCTGCCGCATATTGTAAATCTTCTATGATGAGATCATATACCTCATTCACAGGCGTGCGAGCAACCTTTCTCTCCGGATTGACGGTCAGGATTAGTGGCACATCGCCATAGACTCTTACCAATTGAAAATAGGTCAAGGCACGCAAAAAACGTGCTTCGCCTATTAATTGCGCTTTGCTCAACTCACTCATATCGGCAATCTCTGGCGTCCGATTGATTACCAGATTGGCTCGCTTCACCCCCACATATAGTTGTGAGAACCAACCGCTGACCGAAGCAGCATCAGGCGTAAAAGTGAAATCATCAAAAGCGAGAATTTGAATTCCGTCCGTAGGATTACTGCCCTTGCCTGCATCATCAGACATGATATCAATGATGGGAAAGCCACCATGATAGCGCCACTCCCGCAATACATTGTAGATCGCGTTGGTGGCCAGGCGCGCGTCCGACTCAGATTGCATAAAATTGGTTTCCTCCAATTCCGCGAAAAGACCAATCTCCAAGAAATCTTCGCGACAAGCTGAGAAGCTCAGGCAAAGCGTCAGCAGCAGTAATTTAGTCAAGGTAGATAGTTGATACTTTTGCATGATGCTTTATAAAGATATGTTAAGGCCAATGGTATAAACAGAAGTAATCGGATAGGTACCCAAATCGATACCCGAAGAAAGCACATTCGCACTAGCTAACTCAGGACTATAGCCAGAAAAGCGACTTAAGGTATAGAGATTGGTTCCGCGGAGGAATAGCCGCACATCCTGCATGCGCAAGCGCCTCACGAGTGAGGGAGAAAAGTCATAGCTAAGCGTTACACTTCTCAATCGCAGAAATGAACCATCTTCAATAAACCAGTCCGAAGGGCTGTAATTCACGCCACCTGTGGTCAAACGTGGTTGCGTATCGCTAGTCCCCTCCCCTGTCCAACGGTCGCGGATATAGCCTTCATAATTGTATAGCTCTGGCCGGACGGCCCGTTTTCCATTATAGATTTCGTTGCCTTGTTGCCCTTGGATATCCGCATCAAGGGTAAATCCTTTGTAGCCGACGGAAAAGTTAAAGCCAAACAGATAATCAGGGATATAAGAGCCCAAAATAGTGCGATCATCTGTATTGATGGTCCCGTCTCCATTGATATCCTCATAGCGGAGATCGCCAACTCGCTGACCTGAGAGGGTAGGAAATTGATCTAATTCCTCTTCGTTCTGGAATACACCAGCTACCTTAAAGCCGTAAAAGGAGCCTACCGGAATCCCTGTCTCCGTACGCGTTACCAATTGCCCGTTGCCGAGACTGCCATCTTGAATAAATTCATCCGCAGCCCCTATATCTAAAGTCTCGTTTCTTAATCTTGAACCCAGCAAACTGATGCTATAAACAAAGTCGCCTCTTTGCTCCTTCCAGTTGACAAAAAACTCCAAGCCTACGTTCCGAATATCGGCAGCATTAAAAACCACCCGACGAAACGGACCGTTCCCAAAATGGGCCGGCAACAAAAGAGGCACCAAAACCTTATTGGTCCGCTTATTGAAATAATCGATCTCACCCGTCAACTTATTGTCAAAAAAGCCAAATTCTAAACCGACATCTATAGTTTCGGTATCTTCCCATTGCAAGTCAGGATTGCCAGCATCTGCCAGAGTGGCCCCAGGAAACAAGGATTCGTCTCGCCCAAAAACTGCTTCAAGGCTATTGCCATTTACCCGCGCAAAACGGGAGCGAAAAGGGATTTGATCGTTCCCATTGATGCCCCAACTAGCTCTTAGCTTCAGATTGCTCAAGGCACTAAAGCTTTGCAAAAAGGGTTCTTCTGAAAGCCTCCATCCCAAAGCCAAGGCTGGGAAATTACCGTATCGATTTTCAGGCCCGAATTTAGAAGAACCATCTCTACGGAAGGTAGCTGTAAATAAATAGCGGTCCTTCAATACATAGTTAAAACGAAAAAGGTAAGAGATATAGGCAAAGCTTTCCAGATTATTGAAAGCATCGATTGTGGTACCATCACCGGCATCCAAATAGTAAAATTCAGGACGTTCTCTCAATAAATTTTCGATCGTACCGGTCAGGCCTTCTCGCTTAGTACTTTGGGCGGTATAGCCAGCCAGCACTTCAAAACGGTGATTTTCGAGATTTTTATTGTAGCGCAAAGTATTTTCAAAGATCCAGGTAGCTTCATCGCGAGCCGTCTTGGAGAGATCGCTGGTTTCGTTTTGTTGGGTGGGAGAGACAAAAAATACCGGGCTAAAGAAGGTACTTTTTGTATAAGCCAGATCTGCTTGATAGCTCGATCTGAAAGTAAAGTCTTTCAAAAACTTCACCTCAGCATAGAGGTTGGCAATGGCTCTTAGTCGGCGATTGAAGTTTTCTCCATAGTTGAGGGCTGCGATGGGATTGCCACTGCCCATTACTTCCAAAAAGTTGCCTTCATCATCCAAAGGCTCATTGGTTGGCCAGGCTCGATAGGCACTTGCGACCACATTGGGACCAAATTCTTTGCGCTCTTGGGAGAAGGTCAAATTATTGCCTAGGGTCAAAAAGGAGGTAGCCTTAAAGCTGTTGTTTAGTTTGAGGGTAATCCGCTCATACGCGGAACGCTCAATCACTCCTTCTTGCCGGTAATAGCTTCCCCCTAAGTAATAACTATGTCTTCCTTCGGCCCCAGAGGTAGAGAGCTCGTATTGCTGTATTGGGGCATTATCTTGGAAGATTAGGTCCTGCCAATCCACATTGGGGAGAAGATCAATATTGTTATAGGTCGCAGGTGCAATCTCATTGACGACTGCGGCAAACTCACGCCCATTGAGCAAATCGATTTTATTGGCCACAGACTCTAGGCTATGCGAAGCACTAAATTGTACTCTAGGTTTTCCTGTCTGCCCTCTTTTGGTACTGATGATGATCACTCCATTGGCGCCTCTGGTTCCGTAGATAGCCGTGGCGGAAGCATCTTTGAGCACTTCTATGGATTCGATATCGCCACTATTGAGAAAGCTAATATCGTCCAAGATTACCCCATCTACCACAAACACAGGTCCTGCACCGCCCAAAAGGGTAGCAATCCCACGAATCCTGACGATAGGACTCTCACCGGGATTACCAGAAGCACTACTAATTTGTACGCCGGGCACCTTGCCCTGCAAGGCTTGCAATGGATTGGCGGCTGGGTTTTTGACCAAATCATCTCCTCGTACCGAGTAGACTGCACCTGTCAAATCGCTCTTACGCATACGGCCATAGCCTATGACCACAACATCATCGAGGCTTTGTGCATCAGCTACTAATTGGATATTGAGTACACGCTGACTACCGGGTTTGATCACTTGACTGAGATAGCCATAGTAAGAGACCTGTAAGCTATCCTCAGCGCTGTTTAGAGTAATTTGGAATTTGCCTTCTGCGTCTGTATTTGCCCCACGATTGCTTCCTAGCAAAATCACATTTGCCCCCACCAAAGCTTGGCCATTGTCCTCAGCTGTTACCATCCCCTCAATCTTAATCCCTTGTCCATGGACAAAGGCAGGCAGTAAAAAAAGCAGTAGGCAAAAATAGATACGAGTAGTCATCGGTGTCCTTATTGGATTTCAGGCACTAGAGCGACTCGTTTCTTCAGGCATAAAAAGCGAAAAATGAGCGTTCGGCAAGGCCAAGCCCCACCAAGCATCTTTCAAATCATGTAGCAATAACTTGTCACTGTAGTTGTAAGCTCAATTTACAACAAAATAGCTTGCAGAGGACTCAAAGCTGTATGCTTTAGCCCCCTTTTTTGAAATAAGCAGCATCTCCTAGGCAAAATTAATTTGACTTTAATGCAGCCATTAGCCTTTGCGATAGGGATAAGCGTTCTGCGCAGCAGTGAGGAACCAATAAAGGTCCTTCGGCGGGGCTCAGGAAGACAATTTGATGAATTTACATCTTGCCTCAATGTACCGATCCCAATGCTCGAAACTCTATCGAAATGATTCTTCGGTAGGTGCGTGCAAGCATGCCGTACCTAAAGGATGAGCGTTCTGCGCAGCAGTGAGGAACCAATAAAGGTCCTTCGGTAAGGCTCAGGAAGACAATTTGATGAATTTACATCTTGCCTCAATGTACCGATCCCAA
>CAZHOC010000484.1:0-5082 GCA_964534295.1 uncultured Bacteroidia bacterium
TATTTCCTTCCGCATCTTCGATACTCAGGAGATACTGAGGATAAACCCTAACTCCTTGGTTGGTAAAACTTGAGTAGGCTTGCAAAATCTCAAATAGCGAGACATCGCCCGCTCCCAGGGCCAATGAAGGATAGGGAGGGAGCTCAGATTGCATCCCTAGATTTTTTGCTAAGTCTACCACCTTTTGAGGCCCAGTCTCTAATATGATATTAACCGAGGCTACGTTGACCGAATAGGTCAAAGCCCCTTGCATGGAATACTCTCCACCGTACTCATTATCTGAATTGCGGGGCGTCCAATCATCATAATCTTCATAGGTGGTCTGCTCATTAGAAAAATATTCGCATGGGGGAATTCCATTCTCTAAAGCCGCAGCATAAACAACCGGTTTAAAGATCGAACCTGCTTGGCGATGGCTATGGACATGATCATATTGAAACCACTCATGATTGATGCCTCCTACCCAAGTGCGCACATGACCTGTGCTAGGCTCCATGGCCATCAAACCGCTATGCAGAAGGAAATTATAATAGTAGAGTGAATCAAGCACCGAAAACTCCCTCACCGTGTCTTGATCAGTAGCATTCCAGCTAAATACCGTCATGGGCCGCTTGACACGAAGGAGAGAATCTATTTGTTTCTTAGGCAGACTATCGGCCATGGAACGCTTATAGAGAGGCGTTTGCTTTAGTTGCGCTTTGATCAACTCCCGATTTTCTTGTCGCTTACGCCATCTTGGCCATTGTTTATCAAAGGCTTTTTGTAAGCGTGGCATATAATCTGCCATGGCGGCTTCCGCATATCGCTGCATGCCTGCGTGGATGGTGGTATGAATCTTTAGTCCATCCGTATAAAGATTGTAGAAACTACCATCAGCTTTCCGTACACTTTTACACCATTGCACAAGCTCTTGACGTAAGCGTTCCCTGAAGTAAGGGGCCAAACCGTGATTGTGAGTAGTATATGAATAATCTAAAGTCAATGGAATCTCCACTAGAGAGTCAATCGTTCGCCTAGGCGCAAACTCATACTTCTCCAATTGGCGTAGCACCAAATCTCTCCGCTTTGTGGCACGCTCGGGATTTTTTCGAGGATTATAAGTAGTCGGGGCCTTAAGCATAGCGACCAAAACGGCCGCTTCTTCGGCTTTGATTTCTGAGGCAGTTGTATTAAAAAAACGATGACAGGCAGATTCTATCCCAAAGGCATTATCGCCAAAAGAAACCGTATTGAGGTAAAAAGCCAATATCTCCTCTTTGCTCAGTAGGATTTCTAACTTCCGGGCTATTACCATCTCCCGCACCTTATTGATGCCCAAACTGAGGAAGCCAAAGTTTTCTCTCGGGTAAAGATTCTTTGCTAATTGTTGCGTCAGAGTACTACCGCCCCCCGCACTTTGCTTTTGAAAAAGCATGGTTTTGATCAAGACTCGCCCCAAACTGAGGCGGTCTACCCCATCATGTTCCCAAAATCGAATATCTTCAGTCGCTACTAATGCTTCAACAATATGTGGTGAAAGCGCTTGATAGGAGACATTGGTTCGATTTTCAATAAAATATTTCCCCAATAACTCCTGATCGATAGAGTATACTTCGGATGAGGTAGGATTTTCAATTTTGCTTAAGACCTCTGCGGTAGGAAGTGGCCCCCAAAACTCCCATTTGACACTCAGATAAAATGCTTCCCAAGCCATGCATGCAGCTAAAGGAAGTGCAAATAGCACTGACAGTTTAGGGAAGCGACCCACTAGCGTATGCAGCCAGTTGAAGGAAGATTCCAGGTAGCCTAAAAGTTTTCCGCTCTTTGTTTTCAAGGATGCCTGTTTTCTTTGCCCAAATTAAGGTCTTTCAGGCAAAAAGGGAATCTATTCCAATATTTTTATACCTTATGTTTTAGTGCTACTGCTTCGCAGAACGCTTATCCCTTTAGTCCTCAATTTTTGCTATTGATTCTCAGAACGCTTAACTAAGATGAAAAGAAGAACCTTCCTTCAAACTGCAGCTGCAGGGAGCCTCGCTTTCTCGGCTTTACCATTATTAGGTGCTACCCGCCGCAAAAAGCCTTATAAGATTGGATTGATTGGCTCCGGTTGGTGGGGGATGAATATCCTAAGAGAAGCTATGGCCGAAGGGAGTGTAAAAGTAGTCGGTCTTTGTGATGTAGATAGCAAACAGTTAGCAAAGTGTATAGAAGAGGTAAGTAGCTTAAGCGGGGACAAGCCCAAGGGCTATGAAGATTATGAAGAGCTGCTCCAAAAGGAGAAGCCTGAGATAGTCATTGTGGCTACTCCAGATCATTGGCATGCCTTAGCCGCGATTGCTGCCATTCAGGCCGGAGCAGACGTTTATCTCGAAAAACCTATCTCTCATACTCAGCAGGAAGGTCTCGCTATCCTGCAAAATGCTCGTAAGCATGAGCGCGTTGTGCAGATAGGAACCCATCGACGAGTTTCTCCGCACAATATTGCTGCCATGGAGTTTTTGCGCTCAGGCAAAGTTGGTAAGATCGCCTCTGTCAAAACCTTCGTGCATTATGGTTGGGGAGGAGATGCTAAGGCAAAGCCAGATGAAGAGATTCCAGAGGGACTAAACTGGGATAAATGGTGTGGTCCTGCTCCCTATCGAGCCTATAATCCTGCCATCCATCCCAAGGGCTTTCGCTATTTCTTAGACTACGCCAACGGCCTGATTGGCGATTGGGGCGTGCATTGGTTTGATCAAATCCTTTGGTGGACCGAAGAGCGACATCCTAAGTCAGTTTATAGCACCGGTGGGAGATTCATTAAATCTGACGGTACAGACTGTCCCGACACTCAATCGGCCTTATTTGAATTCGAGGACTTTACCATGAGCTGGGAGCACAAAATGGGCGTTACTAATGCCAATGAAAGAAGCCAAATTGGATGTTACTTCTACGGCACTGAGGGTACCTTTCATTTAGGCTGGCGGGACGGTTGGACATTTTATCCTCGTAAGAAGGGTGAATCAGAAATCCACATGGATGCACAGCTCAACGATCCCGACCAGCAAAATATCAAAGAGCTATGGGCCGACTTTATCAGTTGTGTAGATAGTCGTAATCGTCCAGTTTGTGATATTGAAGATGGCTATCTTGCAACTAATATGAGTTTACTCGGGATGATCTCTATGCAATTAGGTCGGAGTGTCAGCTGGGATGGAGAGAATGCGAAGATTCTTAACGATCCCGAGGCTACAAAACTACTTCGTAGGCCTTATCGCGAAGGCTATACCTATCCGGAAATTGACTAAAAAGCTACGCTTAATAGATAGTCGCCGTATTTTGGGGATCTTTACCTTAGCATTGAGAAAACAAACAGCATGAAAATTTTCTCTCGCATGAAGGCATGGTTGCAAAATAGATGGCAACGAAAGCGTTTCCGCTGGTTGAGCTATGCTAGCTTGGCCATGCTAATCCTCTATCTTTTTTGTCTTCCCCGCAATCTCTTCCAAGATCCTTATTCTACAGTCCTGGAAGATCGCAATGGCTTATTGCTAGGTGCTAGGATTGCCGCCGATGGGCAGTGGCGCTTTCCACCTATGGATAGCGTACCAGAAAAGTTTGCTGCCTCCATTATCGCTTTTGAGGATAAACGCTTCTATTCTCACCTTGGAGTAGACCCATTAGCTACGGCAAGGGCTTTACGCCTCAATCTTAGCCAGGCGAGAGTGGTAAGTGGAGGCTCTACGCTTTCTATGCAGGTAATCCGTATGTCTCGTAAAGGCAAGGGACGCACGATACCCGAAAAGATATTGGAAATGATTCTTGCCACTCGTTTAGAATGGCGCTACGATAAAGATGAAATCCTCAACTTATATGCTTCCCATGCTCCTTTTGGAGGGAATGTGGTGGGCTTAGATGCCGCAGCTTGGAAATACTTTGGTCGCAGTGCGGATAAACTATCTTGGTCTGAGGCTGCAACTCTAGCGGTTTTACCGAACGCTCCTTCTTTGATTCACCCTGGTCGTAATCGAGATGCCTTGGAGCGAAAGCGAAACTTTTTGTTGGACAAGCTCTATCAAAATCAAACCATTGATTCTCTGACTTGTGCCTTAGCTAAGCTGGAACCTTTACCCCAAAAGCCTAAACCTTTACCCTCTTATGCGCCTCATTTGCTTGAGAAAGTTCATCAAAAGCATTTAGCCGAAAAGCCTGAGCGCACGATTTTAGCATCTACGCTCCATCGCGAAACGCAGCGTCAAGTCAATGAAATTGTCAAACAACATTATTTTAGTTTAAGGCAAAATGAAATTCATAATGCCGCTGTATTAGTTCTAGAAGTAGAAACGGGGGATGTACTAGCCTATGTAGGCAATACCCCCTGTCAGGCTGAAGATCAAGCCTGCGCCGTAGATGTGATTCCTTCTAGACGCAGTACAGGGAGCATCCTAAAACCATTTTTGTATGCCTCCATGATCAACGAAGGGGAATTACTCCCTGATATGTTGGTGCCAGATGTACCCTCCTACTATGCTGGCTATAATCCCACCAATTATAACCGTACTTACCAAGGAGCGGTTCCCGCTTCGAGAGCCTTAGCTCGCTCACTCAATATCCCAGCAGTACGAATGCTTAGTAGATATGGGGTGCCTCGCTTTCGACATAACCTCCAACGTTATGGTTTGACGACTATTAATAGACCTGCTTCGGATTATGGTTTGACGCTTGTCCTAGGAGGTGCAGAAGCCAGTCTATGGGATCTGGCTGGGACTTATGGCAGTATGGCTCGTACCTTAAAAGATCATCTTTATTATGGGGGTAAATACGATCCCCATGCCTTTCACCCACCCAACTATCAAATTGAGCAAAGCCAAGGTCGTTTAAGCCCAGATCAGTTTGAGCAATTGAGGGAGCAAGGAACCTTAGATGCTGCGGCTATCTATCATACTTTTGAGGCTATGGTGGAGGTTACTCGTCCCGAGAACGAAGAGTTTTGGCAAGCCTTCTCCTCTTCTCGCAAAATTGCCTGGAAGACAGGCACTAGTTATGGCTTTAGAGATGCTTGGGCGATTGGTTGCACACCAGAATATGTTGTAGCCGTTTGGGTAGGCAATGCAGATGGAG
>CAZHOC010000485.1:0-5078 GCA_964534295.1 uncultured Bacteroidia bacterium
GGCTTTGACTTTTTTTACGGCTACAACTGTCAGCGACAAGCCCATACACTCTATCCGATGCATTTGTGGCGCAATGAAGAACGCCATCTGCTTGACAATAAAATGGTAGCTCCTCACGCCAATTTAGCCGAAGGAGCAGACCCCAATGACCCGGCTAGTTATGCAGATTTTAGACTTAATGAGTATGCGCCAACCCTGATGCAACATGAGGCGCTCGACTTCATCGAACGTAACCAAGAAGCCCCCTTTTTTCTTTATTATGCTTCGCCTCTGCCACACGTTCCGCTACAAGCACCAGAAAAATGGGTAGAGCATTATCGTAACAAATTTGGGCCAGAAGAGCCTCATACCGCCAAGAGCTATTTTCCTTGTCAGTATCCCCGTGCTACCTATGCGGCTATGATTTCTTATTTGGACGAACAAGTAGGAGAGTTGGTGCAAAAGCTAAAGAGCCTGGGCCTCTATGAAAATACCTTGATCATCTTTAGTAGCGACAATGGACCTACTTATACCGGAGGAGCCGATACGCCATTTTTTGATAGTGCTCAGCCCTTCAAAACTGAATATGGCTGGGGCAAAGGCTTTGTGCATGAGGGGGGAATTCGCGTACCCATGATTGCGGCTTGGCCTGGAAAAATTGAAGCGGGCAGTATCAGTACCCATATTTCAGGCTTTCAGGATTTGATGCCTACCCTTTGTGAGTTGACAGGGCAAGCAGTACCAGCTAAGGTAGATGGTTTGAGTTTTTTATCTACCCTGCGGGGAACGCCTAATCAAGTCGCACACGATTATTTGTATTGGGAGTTTCCGGCCTACGGCGGTCAGCAGGCGGTGAGAATGGGGGAGTGGAAAGGGATTAGGAAAAATCTAAAAGACAGTCTTAGTTCGATAGCACTTTATAATCTTTCGCTTGATTCACTAGAACAAACTGATCTGGCTTTGGAGCAACCGGAGATTGTGGATGAAATCTCCAAAATCATGCAGTATGCCCACGAGAAAGCAAGTCTCGAGCGATTTCAGATTACTGTTTTAGATGAAAAATAGAAGCTTGTAGTAGTAGTTTGGGGAACTCAGTTCATGCACAAGAAAAAATAATAGCTAAGCTGATCTTGTGAATAAACTTCCGTGATCATGAAACAAGTGTGGCGGCGATTTACTGAATAACGAGGCAAGGAAGAGTCTGAGTGATTGTTTGCTTCCATAAAATTAGGTGGAAGGGCTTATGTGTTAGGCGAATTACAAGTGCTCAGTTTCCTCAGGTGTTTTAAGTGTCTATATAATAATATAGTTCTTTTTGCTGAATAATCATAATGACTAGAAGGAACTGCGCTTAAAATATTATGAGCGGTGATTTATTATGCTTCAATTGTTTGTACTATTATCCGTCCTTCGAAATATACGGTTCATTTGTTATTAGGAGTTTTGGTGCTATCGGATAATTAAACTGTTTTTATAGCTGGATTTTCAAAAAAAGAATACGAATAGTGTTTCAATCACCGAAAATTGATTATTTTTTGGGCGAAAGGCATTACCCGCACACAAATGAATGAAGAGCAGGCTCCCAAAGAAAAAGGGAGAGAGCAAAATTTTATTGATCGAATTAAGCCAAAGTTTCAAGCACTTTGGCAAAGGCTGCCTACATTTAAAGAAGTAAAAGAAAAGCTGAGACCATGGTTGCAGAAAATCAGCAGCAAACTGAATAAAGAAGGCTTCCAGTCTCTGTTTGGCCAACTCTCTACATGGCTTAACAACATTTGGCTAAGAATCAAAAACTTTTCCTGGTCAAAAGAAAACCTTCAAGATCAGGTCAATAAGCTTAAGGCGAAATCGGAAGAGCTTGCCCAATCTGAGACCTTAAAAAAGCAGCGAGAAAAGTTAAGTGCCAAAGCCAAGGAATTAGGAGACAAAGCCAAGGAATTAGGAGACAAAGCCCAAACCCTAAAAGAATCTGCTAGTCCACTACTAAATCAAGCTAAAGATAAAGTCGCCAACACTTCCCTGCAGTTTTCTAGCAAGAGGTCTGCTGCAGAAGAAGACTCCAATAATCCTCCGCTTTGGGAGTCCCGCTCTGGTTTGCCCGATCGATTAGAAATTTTCTTGCTTAAACTGGCTCGTTTGCCTTGGTTAGGACGTTTCATGGAGTGGTGGGCCAATCTAAAAATCTGGCAATCAGACAGTCTGTTTTTTCGCTCACTTTTGCCCTTCCTAGCTCTGATGAGTCTCGTGCTAAGCTTAGCAGGAATATTTGTGTTTGGCTACACTCGGACCAATCTCAGCCAAACGGAGGACGATCTAAGATTAGAGGCTTCGGCCAGTCTTACACAAGATATTCGTCAAAAGTATGCAACCAATATAGTCGAACGGGCCAATGAATTAGAGCAAATCATCTTAGACAATACCACCAAGGCTGAGATCATCGCAGATGCTCCTACCTTCCAGGATCTCAACATCCAAAAGATGGAAGAGTTTAGCCGTTCGCTATTGCGCAAAGATTCTAACCTCCTCAATGTGTTGGTACTAGCCAAAGACGAGGTCAAGCAAGCGATCCGAACGCGGCGGATAGGAGATACCACTCGTTTTTTGTTCACCTGCTGTGAACTCCCTGCCGAGCGCAGAGTACACTACGATGAAATCAATGAGCCAAGATGGCTGGCCGAATTGAGCAAGGAAAACGCGGGAATGTCTGAGATCTATTTCAATCCTGCTAACGGTGAAAAGTATTTTTACCACGGCAGTAATATCGAAGACTTTAAAGGCGCTCAAACCGGAGGCTTATTATTAAGATATAATCTCAACTTCGCTATCCGAACTTTGCAAAAAGGCTATCAAACAGGATTGAATTTTTTGTTGGCCAATGATAGCCTAATTGTCGCGAGTTCAGAAGATACCCTAATGCCCCCTATACCCGTGATCGGGGGAGACACCTTAAGCAAACCTGTCGATTACATCATCACGGTGATCAATTTGATTCGGCAATCGGCCAGCCAAGAGGAAGCTTTGAGCAAACTGCGCAAGGGCTTGTTTATCCGTAATGCTAGAGCCTTTCAAGAACAGTTTGAAGCGATTCTGCCTGGAGAAATTAGACAAGTAAATGCGGTCGATAGTACTGGTTCTGCTTATTTATTATCAGAAAATCAAGCAGAAGCCATCCTTAACTTAAGCTTTGGCCAACTATTAGGACTCAAAAACCGATTGGCTTCTCCTAATGATAGCTTGCCCCAACTAAGTGTGGAGGAAGGCAGGGTATTGGCGATGGCCTATTTAGATTCCATGAAAACCATAGGAACAGGGCTTATCGTGGATGAGGCCTATTTACTGACTTTTGCGACGAACCGCTTCGGTTGGTTGATGGTCAATCAATCGACCAATGAACAGTATATGGCGCCTATTTTAGCCAAAAATGAATTTATCGCTAATCGCTTTGGTAAGATAAACAGTCGGATTTTTTGGTTTACGCTGATTTCTGGCCTCTTCTTCCTACTACTTTTCCTATTGTTGATTACAGGAGTGCTGTATCGTTTTGTCAAACCCATCAACCAATTGGTAGAAGCAGTTGCAGAAACTCGCAAAGCAAGTGGAAAACCCTTAGACCTCAACCCTGAATTAGACGAAATCAAATACTTAGGAGAGTCGTTTGCGGAATTATCTTCAGATCTGAAGTCCTATATCCACAAGTTAGAACTCTCCAATCAAGAGCTAGAACAATACGCTCATGTCATTGCCCATGATCTGAGGGAGCCTTTGCGTATGGTTAGTAGTTATGTTGGCCTTTTGGCAAGGAAGCATGAGGAGGATTTTGATGAGGTGAGTCAGGAATTTGTCCATTTTGCGGTCGATGGGACTAAGCGGATGGACCAAATGATTCGCGATGTGCTGGATTATGCGACCTTGGCCAAAAAATTAGAAGAGGCGGAAAGCAGCAAGATCAATCTAAAACACCCAGTAGAGCATGCGATAGAAATGCTCAAAAATAAAATTGAGGAATCTCAAACAGAAATTACCTTAGAAGAGTTACCAGAAGTGATGTGCAAAGACAGTTACATTAGTATTGTCTTTCAAAATCTCATCGAAAACGCGATCAAATACCGTCAGGAAGATGTAGCCCTAAAGGTGAAAATCTCAGCCGAAAGAATTGACCACAATTGGGTGATCTCTGTTGATGACAATGGTCGAGGCTTTCCTGAAGAAGCGCAAGGGAAGATTTTTGAGATGTTTACTCGTTGGAATGAACCCAAAAATGGCGAAAGCTCGGGCATAGGCTTAGCTACTTGCCGCAAAATCATGGAACATAACAATGGGGAAATCTGGGCAGAATCTGATGGTGAAGGCAAAGGCTCCAGTTTCAAATTGTCCTTTCCGGCTGCGCCGAACGATGAAAGCGTTCCGCGAATGAGCGGAAAAGACTAAATTGCAAGAAAATAATAACCTAACTATGATTAGTGAAAAAATGGCAAAGCTGATCAATGATCAGTATCATCGAGAAGTATATTCTGTATATCAGTATTTGGCCATGAGCTCCTATTTCCTAGACCAAGATCTAGATGGTTTTGCTAACTTTTTTCGCGTGCAGGCAGAAGAGGAAAGCCTACACGCCATGAAACAATTTGATTACCTTCACGAAGTAGATGGTAAAATAGAGCATCAAGCCATCGGAGCTGCCAACAATGAATTCAATTCGATTTTAGATGCTTTTGAAAAAGGGCTTGAACATGAGCAGTATATCACTAAGCATATTCACCTTATCGTAAAGGCTGCTCTTGAGGAAAATGATTTCCCAACTTATGATTTCTTTCAGTGGTTTGTCCGAGAACAAGTTGAGGAAGAGTCTCTTATGCGCACGATGATTGCAAAACTGAAGATGATTTCAGACAATAAAAGCGCGCTCTACCTCATGAATGAAGAGATGCTACAGCGCCAGCCTGAAGAAGAAGGCGCTTAAGACTCAATATTAGAGAAGAATTAATTGGCTGATAAAATGCTCTGACATTTTGTCAGCCTTTTGCTTATGTCGTATATTTGTCGGCTCAATCCTTCAAACGCAGAATGTAAATAGTCCATGCGCGACAAAATCACAAAAC
>CAZHOC010000486.1:0-5067 GCA_964534295.1 uncultured Bacteroidia bacterium
AGGGAGCATTAAAATTGCCCTCAAATATGATAAGGTAAGCCGCAGGTCGGCCATCACCAAAATCGAGCGTATTAGCAAACCTGGTTTGCGTAAATATGCCAAGGTTAAAAACATGCCCCGTGTGATGAACGGTCTAGGCATCGCGATCATCTCAACTCCTCAAGGAGTAATGACTGCGAAAAACGCCAAGAACGAGAATGTAGGGGGAGAAGTATTGTGTTACGTTTATTAAGCAATAACGATGTCTAGAATAGGGAAACTGCCAATTGCTATTCCTGCTGGTGTCAGCATGAGCGTGGACAAGTCCAATGTAGTGACCATCAAAGGTCCTAAGGGTGAGCTCCAGCAAAAAGTTGATCCAGACATGAAAGTTGAACAGGAAGATGGGCAAATCACCATCACGCGTCCAACCGAGCAAAAGCGCCATAAGGCAATGCACGGTTTGTATCGCCAACTGCTCAATAACATGGTTATTGGAGTATCAAGCGGATATGAAAAAAAGATGGAAGTTGTAGGGGTAGGTTATAAAGCTGATGCCAAAGGTCAAATTTTGGAACTATCAGTTGGATTCTCTCACCCAATCTACTTTATCCTTCCCCCCGAAGTAAAGGTCGAAACAGAGACCAAGCGGGGTACGCCACCTCTAATCACACTAAATAGCCACGACAAGCAGCTATTAGGACATATTGCGGCAAAGATCCGCTCTTATCGTCCACCAGAGCCCTATAAAGGCAAAGGGATTAGATTCCAAGGTGAACAAATACGTAGAAAAGCCGGTAAAGCTGGCGGTAAATAGTAGAACCCCTTTTAAAGCATTCAATAAACCAGAACAGAAATGGCAAGAACTGCAAAAAAGACTCTGCGTCGTGCCCAGATCCGTAAGCGGCAACGTAGCAAACTCAAGGGGACAGCAGAAAGACCTCGTCTATCAGTTTTCCGTAGCAATAAGTCAATTTATGCACAGATTATTGATGATACAGCTGGTCAAACCCTAGCGAGTTGTTCTTCTCGCTTAAAAGATTTAAATTTGCAGCCGCTTTCTAAGACCGAACAGAGTCACGCGGTAGGCAAAAAATTGGCTGAATTGGCCAAAGCCAAAGGTATCGAAGCGGTAATTTTTGATCGCGGTGGATATCGTTACCACGGTAGAGTTAAAGCATTAGCCGAAGGCGCTCGTGAAGGAGGCCTCAACTTTTAAGACCTATGAAATTACCTAACGAACTCAGAGTAAAGAGTAGCGACGTAGAACTGCAAGAAAAGGTCGTAAAGATCAAGCGGGTTTCTAAGGTCGTAAAAGGTGGTCGGCGCTTTAGTTTTAGCGCGCTGGTCGTCGTTGGCAACGGAGATGGCATTGTTGGATACGGATTGGGTAAAGCCAATGAGGTTACCAACGCTATCGCCAAAGGTGTAGATGAAGCAAAGAAAAACTTGATCAAAGTGCCTATTCAAAAGGGTACTGTTGCTCATGAAAGCTTCACTAAGTATGGCGCAGCTAAAGTATTGCTTCGTCCAGCAGCTCCAGGTACTGGGGTACTGGCAGGTGGTGCTATGCGCGCAGTATTGGAAGCTGCTGGTATCAAAGATGTGATCGCCAAAAGCCTCGGTACTGCAAACCCAAATAATGTTGTAAAAGCTACTCTAAAAGCTCTTTCTCTTCAGCGTTTACCTCAGACAATCGCTCACCAAAGAGGAATTGATGTAGCCAAAGTGTATAACGGATAAGCAACATGTATCCTAAAGTAAAGATTACTCAAAAACGTAGCACCATCAACCGCCCTAAAGACCAGGTGGCCACTATTAAGGCTTTGGGCTTGGGACGGATCAACCGAACGGTGGTGAAGGAATGCTCGCCCCAGATCCTTGGAATGATCAAAAAGGTGAGTCATTTGGTTCAACTCGAAGAGACGGAATAGAAAAATGAAGTTACATTCACTCAAACCGGCAGCAGGGGCAACCAAGAACCGTAAGCGTATTGGCCGTGGTCAGGGATCTGGCCGTGGTGGTACATCTACCAAAGGTCATAAAGGTCAGCAATCACGTAGTGGTGCTACCTACCGTCCTTGGTTCGAAGGTGGACAAATGCCATTGTATCGCCGTGTCCCTAAATTTGGCTTTAAAAATCCTAATCGGGTTGAATACAAAGTCGTTAATTTGGATACGATTCAGGAATTGGTAGAAAAATTTCCTAACTCGGAAATTAATCACGAATTTCTAAATGAGCACGGAATCATTTCTTCAACTAAGCACCTTGTTAAGGTATTAGGTCGTGGAGAATTGTCCGCCAAAGTTGATGTCAAATTGAACAAATTCAGCAAGTCTGCTAAAGAGGCCATCGAAAAGGCCGGCGGAACTGCTACTGAAGTCTAGATCATGAAAAAGCTAATTGAGACCATACAGAATATTTTCAAGATTCCGGAGCTGAAAAACCGGATCTTATATACATTAGGTCTCCTCGCGGTTTTCCGTCTCGGAACGTTCATCATTTTGCCTGGGATCGACTCCGTCGAACTCGAGAACAATTTTGGTGGCGGTGGTGCCGGCGGTGGACTGCTTGATCTTTTGAACGTATTCATGGGAGGAGCATTCGCTCGTGGATCAATTTTGGCTTTGGGCATTATGCCTTATATCTCAGCCTCGATTGTAGTGCAGTTGTTAGGAGCGGTTCTTCCATCCTTTCAAAAGCTACGTATGGAAGGAGAGAGCGGGCAGAAGAAGCTCAACCAAATTACTCGCTACTTAACAGTAGTAGTAACATTGGCCCAGGCGATTAGCTACATCTATTATTTACGTTCTCAATATCAGTCTGCGATTACCAACATCGAAGGTCCATTCTTCTGGATTACGAGCGCACTTATTCTTACAGCAGGTACTTTGTTCCTAGTATGGTTGGGTGAGCGTATTACAGATAACGGTATCGGAAATGGTGTTTCTCTATTGATCATGATTGGTATCATTGCTGGTTTCCCTGGGGCAATCATCAACGAAGCACGTTCTACTCTGCCTATGGTTTTCTTCATTGAAATCTTAGCATTGGGTGTAGTAACGATGGCTGTTGTAGCATTGACTCAAGCAACGAGGAAAATACCGGTTAATTATGCCCGCCAAATGATGGGCAACAGATTAGGTCAATCAGGACGTGGTAACTCAGCGAGACAGTATATTCCACTTAAAGTCAACTCTGCAGGGGTAATGCCTATCATCTTTGCCCAAGCAATTATGTTCCTTCCCGCTTCGCTAATCCAATTAGCTAGCCCTGGATCATTTACATGGGTTCAGACTGTATTTGGAGACATTACTAATGTTTGGTACAACGTAGTTTTCTTCTTGATGATCATCATCTTTACGTACTTCTACACAGCGATTACAGTTCGTCCTGACGAGATTGCATCGCAGTTAAAGCGTAATGGTGGTTTTATCCCTGGTGTTAAGCCCGGTAAAAAGACTGAAGAATACATTGATAACGTACTTTCCCGTATCACCCTTCCGGGTTCTATCTTCCTTGCATTCGTAGCGATTTTCCCTGCGATCGCAATCGTAATGGGCTCCTCTAGTGGATTCGCTCAGTACTTTGGAGGAACAACCTTGTTGATCATGATCGGTGTAGTACTTGATACATTGCAACAGATTGAGAGTTATCTCTTAATGCGCCACTACGATGGATTGATGCAGTCTGGACGAGTTTCTGGTCGACGTCGAAGCGGAATCGCAGTTTAAAGATACAGAGGAGACTGGCATGGCGGCAGAAAGAGTATCTTACAAAACGGAAGAAGAGATAGATCTGATCCGTGAGAGTTCTTTACTTGTTGGAAAAACGCTTGGTGAACTAAGCAAGCATATTCGCCCAGGAGTAAATACCCTGGAACTGGATACAATTGCAGAGACCTTTATTAGAGATCATGGAGGCATTCCAGCCTTTAAGAATTATCAACCAGGTTTCAGCGACACTCCATTCCCCGGATCTATTTGTTCCTCAGTCAACGAAGTCGTTGTACACGGGATGCCTTCAAAAACAGCAGTGTTACAAGAAGGCGATATCATCTCGGTTGATTGTGGGGTATTGCTAAACGGTTTTTATGGAGATTCTGCTTATACCTTTCCGGTTGGTGAAATTTCTGCAAAAAAGCGCCGTTTGCTTGATGTAACTAAGCAAGCCTTGTATAAAGGAATCGAAAAGGCAGTTGCTGGGAATACAGTTGGAGATATCTCTAATGCAATTCAAAGGCATGCCGAAGCATACGGTTACAGCATCGTCAAGGAGATGGTCGGACATGGGCTCGGGAAAAATCTTCACGAACCCCCTGAAGTGCCAAATTATGGACGTCGCCGTAGCGGTATGAAACTACAAGAGGGACTTGTACTGGCAATCGAGCCTATGATTAACTTAGGTCGCCGGTTCATTAAAGTTGATAAAGATGGTTGGACTGTTTTTGCTACAGATCGCCAAGCATCTGCTCACTTTGAACACGATGTTGTAATACGAAAAGGAAAGGCAGAGATACTCTCTACTTTCGACTATATAGAAAATTAAAAACCTTTTTCTGATTTGGCTAAACAAGCACCAATCAAAGTAGATGGAGTAGTAACAGAGGCTTTGCCGAACGCTACCTTCAAAGTGAAACTAGAGAACGGCCATGAATTATTGGCCCACATCGCAGGAAAAATGAGAATGCACTACATTAAAATTCTTCCTGGTGACCGCGTCGCGCTTGAAATCTCCGCCTACGATTTGGGAAAAGGCAGAATTGTATATCGATATAAGTAATATAGATATGAAAATCAGAGCTTCGGTTAAGAAACGTTCCTCCGACGATAAGATCATTCGTCGCAAAGGAAAAGTGTATGTGATTAACAAGAAAAACCCACGCCATAAGCAGCGTCAGGGATAAGCTAATAAACGAGGAATTAGACTATGGCACGTATTGCTGGCGTAGATTTACCAAAAAACAAAAGAGGCGTAATAGGCCTCACGTATATTTTCGGAATCGGCCGTACTTCATCTGGAAAGATTCTTGACGCTGCAGGCATTAGCCACGACAAGCGCGTAAGAGAATGGTCTGATGATGAAAT
>CAZHOC010000487.1:0-5061 GCA_964534295.1 uncultured Bacteroidia bacterium
CTAAATGTAGCCTCTATCAATATCATGGGTAAGGCTGGTATCCTACATGGGGGCAAGGGAGATATCATGGTCCCTTCTTCTCACGTCTTTGAAGGCACGGCTGATAATTATCCTTTCAATAATGATTTGAGTAAGTCCGACTTTAAGGATAGCGAGATTGATGCCTATGATGGCGCGATGATAACCGTTCTGGGAACCTCCCTCCAAAACCGATATGTCCTCGCTTACTTCCGTCAGTCTTCGTGGAATGCTATTGGATTGGAAATGGAAGGGGCTCATTATCAGAAGGCCATCCAGGCTGCTGCGCGGATCAGACAAAGCATTAGCCCTGATGTAGTGCTACGTTATGCATATTACGCCTCTGATAACCCCTTATTGACAGGTAGTACGCTGGCATCTGGTAGCCTCGGCATGGTAGGAGTAAAACCCACCTATTTGATCAGCCTTAAGATTTTAGAAAAGATCCTTAAATCTTAACTATACCGATTTAAAACGGGGCGGGCATACATAGCGATAAATTGCTCCCTTAGTTGATCTTCGGGACCTTCGACTTCTTTCAACCTTTTTTCTAAGTGTTGGAGGAAGGCGTCCTTTTCAGATGCTGTGTAGTGTGCGGCATAAGTATCACTTCCAGCCTGTAAGTCAGCCGCTACATAATGGGTAGGCCAAAGTTGGTAGAGGGATTGGATTCTATGATCAAGCATTTGCTTGAAATTTTTGAACCAATCGTTCCGCTTAGCGGGCTCCCCTAAAGACTCATAATCCGATAAACTCAAAGGTTGCCCTATGGCCATATTGATACGACCTTTGTAATCTCGGATCCCGCGAATGATGGCCATTTTGTCGCTTTTGTCATACTCTTCTCCATTTCGAGTAGTAACGATCTCAGCCGCTTTGAGCATGTCACAGGGCTCGTACTCGTAGGAAATAGCCATGGGGATGATATTTAGCTCCATGAAGCTTTGGACAAGCTCATCAGAGCCAGAGAGCGCTAACATTTTTAAGAGAGCTGTCTGAGTCTCGTCATTACCATCTTTGGTACGCCCGCTTTTTTGCGCGATCCAAACCGATTCAGACTCATCGACTAAGGAGCTGCGGATATAATTGGAAAGTCTTTGACTATAAGGAAATAGTTGATTGCGTGGAAGAGAACGGTGCACAATGAAACTTTTATTAAGCTTCATCAAGTCTGTTACCAATGAGGAAACTAATAGATTGTCTCCAATCGCAATCAAGGTGGTAGGCAATTTGCGCTGGTGCCGCTGCTCATTAAATATGCCTGGATCAAGAATGATGTCCCGGTGATTGCTAATAAACAAATGTGTCTGGGAGGCGTCTAGTTCGGCAAGGCCGCTTACCATTAATTGACCCGCCGAGGCAGAAATCATTCGCCTGATCGCTTCGCCAATGTATTTTTCTTGTAACTCGGCTGTACTATTTACCTGAGCAAAGTTTTGCTGAATCTCCTCTGGCGTCAATTCTGGGAAAAAAACGCCCATCATCACAAAAAGAGAGGTCTTGCTGGTAAGGCGTTTCATGACCTCAGGTACCTCTTCGTCCGTGTAAGGACGGATCTCCTCAAAATCAAAGGGTTTTGGGTTCATGCGCCGAAATTATGAAATTTACGCCATATAGGCTGGTTTTAATATTTCAATTGCTCGCAAGCTACAATTTCCAACTTAAGTTCAAACCCAAAATATTGGCACTCAGACCGTCAGAACGACGATAATGGCCATATCTGAGGCTTAGGCTTTTGAGCATGGCAACTCTTTTATTTCCCGCTCTGAAGCGTGCTAAACCATAGAGAGGCGCAAAGCGAATTCCCGCACCAAAGCGATGTGATTGAAAGGCCGAAAGATCAAAGTCAGAGGTCCAATAATCAACCCCATTTACATGCTCATTGAATGGGGCAAAGAAGTAGGCCGCCGTTTGGGTATGAAATCGATAGTAGGGTAGGAGGGTAAGGCTCAGATGTAGTTTTAAGGGTACTTCTAAGCGGATAGTATGGGCCTGTATATCAAAATTGTCGAAATAGTATCGGTAGTAGCTGCGCAGTACGAGCCAGTCCGTGGCAAACCAATTGAGGCGCAAACCAATGGGATATTTGAGCCGCCAAAGCGGAAACTTTTCGATGCGTGGCAAACTCTCATTCTGAAAATATACTCGATGAAAAGGAGTAGAAAGTAAGCCTTGCTGAACGACTAACTCAGCGCCAATAGAGGCCTGCACTTTTGGATTGATAACCTGCCCCCAATTAGCCGCCAAATTGAAGGATCTTCTTCTATCAGTTGGAACACTTACGAGGCCCGGCGCTCTCAACTCCTCTGGAAATATCACGATCCAAGTATCAAAGTAAGCTTGCGCCTGTATACCCAATGAGCGATTCTCGTCCTTGGAGAGCCATCCCCAATTAGCCGTGAGAGATTTCGATAGATAATCGGACTCGACACTCATCCCCGCACCTACGCCAGCTTCGTATTGACTGCCCCATTTACGTTGGTACCCAATCTGAAGGCTGGCCCGACTGTCTCGTCGTGAAGCCGAAGACACATAGCTATCTATTTTATCAGTCGAGGCTGAGGTATAGTGATTGATATCGGTTTGGGCCTTTAAGCTTTGTACGCTGTCCAGCGGAACGCTCACCACTATTTTTCCCGCTCTATCTGTCAACTCTTCGGTGCCTTGTCCACCCGTTACCGCCGAGTGAATTCCTTCCTGCTCATAATAATTGAAGAGGAAGTCGACTTCAATGGCTTTAGGAATACTATCCCCTTGAGCATAAACGAGAATGAAGCTAAATACAAACAAAAGGACAAGCAGGCTGCGCATAGAGGCAAAATTAAAGGGCAAGAAAACCTTTTGCAAATCCTCACCCATACTTCTAATTTAGGATAAGTATGAAAACTGTCATCCATTATTTGACGCTATGCTGCTGCCTTTTGCTGCCTCTAAGTTCCTGGGGCCAATCTGGAGATCAATTTCAGCTTAGCTTGCGCCTAGAGTATGAAGCATCTCTGCTTCAAGGCTTTGATCTCAACGATTTTTATCGTTCTCATAACGATTTTCACGCCTCCTCTTCCTCTCAGTTTTTTGATACGCTTTCGGCAACCGAACTGAGTCATCCTGCCCTAGGCATAGGGGGGCGTTTTACCTCTGGAGATGATTTTGGTTTTTCCAGTGGTTTATTCCTTACCTACGGTCGTAAAAGTGTTCGTCGAGAAGCTCGCTTTCTCACCAATATTGTTACTCGCACGGACCTGCTGACGAGAGATATTAATCTTCAGTTTGATGTCGGCTTTCATGTGCAGCGTAAATTCTTTCTCCATGCCCATATGGCTGGAAGGTTTCGAAAAAATGTCTTTGACCTCGGCTACATTTACCCCGACGGATCCTTTAGCTTGGGCAATGAATACGATATACTCGGTGTCTATCAGTCCAATACGACTACCTTGGATGTCGGCGGAAACCTCGCCTTTAAGATCAAAAAAGTATACATCCCGATTGGTATCAGCTTCCCGCTAAATTTTGCTTCTGATGATGGCCTTTTGACCTTGCAAGATTTTGATATTAGGCAAGCCCGCTGGCCAGAGGTGCCTCGGGACTACCGACAATGGGCAACTGATCCTGCTAACCTTGATCCTCGAGAGGGGCTCGTGAGAAGTCAGAGTTTTCAATCTGTCAGACTCAATATCGGTATTGAATATTGGTTTGGCGGTAACTAAGCAAATCATGAAAAAGCATCAATTATATAAACTGCTACTCACTTGTGTGATATTGGCGCTCTTTACTACTGCCTGCCGAGACAAACAGCAGCGATATCTTCAGCGCTTAGAAGGTAAATGGAAGCTTGTCTCCGAGACGATTACGATCATCAATCCGGATGGTACGGTCAATTTTGAATCAGAAGAGTTTGATGTAGGTGAATTGGCATTGACCAATGAGCAGGGATTAGACTTCTTTTTAGAATATACCCTGACCCTCAATGACGGGACCGTTGTAGCAGGTCCATTGCCCTTTCAGAATGATGAGCAAAACAAGCGCATCATTTTTTTCAATTACTTCTGTACCGACTTATTCGATTGCGATTTGGTCGCCACAGTAGAGGAAAATAAGTCGGGGCGACAAGTTTGGAATTGGTATCGTCCTTTTGGTAGTGGAAGCCACCGTCGCGTAAGATGGGTTTTTGAACGCTAAGCCATACTAATTACAGCCGCAACCGCCCCCAACTTTACCGCCATTGATACCCGCGGCTCCTTCACGATAAGCGGCTACGTTGATTTCGTAGGCTTGAATCTTGGCATCTTCCAATACCATATCCTCGTCATTGAGGTACATCTTTTGGTAGGAAGCGACAGATACGCAACTGCTAAGGCTTATTGCCATTAGAGAAAAAAGAAGAGCTGCTTTA
Source organism: uncultured Bacteroidia bacterium (assembly GCA_964534295.1). GTDB lineage: Bacteria > Bacteroidota > Bacteroidia > J057 > J057 > JBCAWW01. Next base: position 4,409 of record CAZHOC010000487.1, read on the forward strand.
AATATTCGCTTCATGGCTTAGTTGTCTTTGCCTCCTAGGTAGATTTGGTAGGGGGAGTTTTCACCTTCGGTGGAACGCTCAAGTTCGATTCCCTGGGAACTAATTAACTCATCTTCGTCCGTCAAAAGCAAACCTTCTACCTTTTTTAACTGATTGATGAGGGCCAAGCCTTTATCAATCCCCAAGACAAATACCGAGGTCGCCAAGGCATCAGCAAGTTCTGCATCTGGACATAGAATAGTGACACTCTTCAAACCACTGACGGGCCATCCGGTTTTGGGATTGATGATGTGGGCATAGCGTTGTCCATCAATCATGGCGAATCGTTCATAGTCTCCGGAGGTTACAACGGCCAAATCCTTGATGCCGAGCCAAGCCAGCATTTGATCATCGGATTTAGGATCAGCGATGCCAATGCGCCAGGCATCTCTATTGGCTGGTTGACCCCAACAGATGATATCTCCACCGGCATTTACCAGGCCACTGTGTATGCCCATATTGAGCATAATGACGGATGCTTTATTGGCCGCATAACCTTTGCCTATCGCGCCAAAGCCAATTTTCATCCCTTCTTCTTTGAGGAAGACGGTGGTGTCGGCCGCGTTGAGAATAATATTTTGATAGTTGATCTTACTAACAGAGGCTTTGATTGC
>CAZHOC010000488.1:0-5047 GCA_964534295.1 uncultured Bacteroidia bacterium
AGCCAGATTGCTGGTATTACCATCGCCAAAGTCCCAGATGTAGAAATCGGTCCAAGTGGAAGCATTAGTAAAGTCTACTTGGGTACCGACTCTATTGAAGCCGAAGCTCGCTTGAGGGAGGGCATCAATATAGATCTTGACACTGTCGAAGGCTTCTATCCCAAAAGCATCCGTAATCCGTAAAGAATGATGTCCCAATACGTTGGCCGGAGTGCTGAAAACTGGCCCATTGCTTGTTCCTGTTACCCCCGTATTCCATTCATAAGTGTATGGAGGCATACCACCGCTAATCAGATCAGCATATACCGTCTCGCCTTGACAAATGGTATCAGGATTAATGGCAATCTCTGGATAGGTAAAGATGGTATTGCGCACCGTATTGGTGATGATAGGCGGATTGAAGTCAAAGTAAATCGCGGCGCGATTGGTGATTTCAGTGCCTACATCTAGCGTTCCGCGATGCGGCATAAGATAAGAGACAAAACCCTGACTACCGATCGGATCACTAGCCGAATCAGGCAAATTGATATTGGCAAAAGTGAAGACCAAGATAGAGTCTTCCTCGACGATCAAACTGTAGGGGTGACTAGAAGCAATCGTCTGGAAGCCAAGCGCATCCAAATCATGATCTATCGTATCTCGAATCACCACATAGGTCGCTTGGTAAGTACCCGTATTTTGAAATCTCACCGTGTACTTCATTTTGTTTTGTGTCGGCAAAATCAAGCCCAAAGGCCCAATACCAGCAGGACTGACTTGCTTATCGTTTGGATCATAAGAGCCTACGTACTGAGCCGTCAGCGTATCAACATTATTGGCGGGTGTAGTGTCTCCCATTACTGGATTGACAACCCCTGAAATGGTAAAGGTACTATCCGTAGATTGAGCAGTGTCAACTAAAGTTACCAGTTGGAAGACATATTGCGCTCCGGGGGGGACAGGTCCAAACTGCCAATCAACTGTGGAGTTGAGCAAGTTGACATTATTGGCTGCAGGATTGGTCAGCACATAAGTTTCTTGGGGATCGTATTGCACTCCTAGATCAGCGGCATTTACCGTTACTGAACCTACATTATTGACATTGGCGTAGATCACATGATTCATGCCTGGCACTGCCGGTCCACTAGTAAGCGTCAAGACTAAGTCTTGAGCCGTCTGCATGGCCACGGCAAAATCGACTCCTGTAATCACCGAACCGAAAGTGGTGGGGTTGATTGTGATCGAATCGCTGCCAGGGCAGGAAGGACTCATATAGGAACCCAAAATGGCCTGAATATGCAATTGCCCAGGATTCACTTGTAGAGAGTAATTTCCGTTGAGATCTGTTAAAATCGCGGGACCAGGGGTGAGGTCAATCAATTGATTTGCAATACCAGGTTCTCCGGCATCCCTAATACAATTGCCATTAAGATCACTATAAAGCGTACCAGAAATCCAGATATAGCAAGAATCTGGAGGCGTCAAGAGACCAGCCCATTGGTTGACACAACCCAATGCATCTGCCACCAGGACCGAATAGCCCCCGGGCGCTAAGCCACCAATCGAATCAGTAGTGGCTCCAGTATTCCACTGGTAGGTATAAGGCCCAGTTCCACCGGATGGGTCTACCGAGATAGCCCCATTGGTACTATCACAAGTGGAAGGGTATTGAGTTACATTAAGGATTAGGTCTGAAGCAGTAACGAGGAAGGTTGCGGTAGCACTTAAACCATTCGCATCTGTAACCACAACCGTATATGGCCCTGGCGCCAGGTTGATTTGATCTTCGGTAGTACTACCATTGCTCCACTGATAGGTAAAGGGAGCTGTTCCGCCCCAAACTTGTAGATCGATAGCGCCATCGAAATTACCACAGGTGCCGGGAGTAATATCTCCGGCAAGGCAGAGCTCTTCAATCCTTACGTAGAAGATCTCCCCTATCTGGCCCGGCATAGGACAATGATCATCTTCTGCCAAGAAGAAAAACGAATAAGTCTGACCAATATCCCCTACGCTTGGCGACCAGCTAAGACTACCTGTCGCCGGATTGCCAGTAGTACTATTAAAGACGTAACCCGAGAGATTGTCAGCTTGGATATCTAGACTCACATTGTCGCCCGTGTCAAGGTCAATAAAACTAAAATCAACTTTAAGTGAATCTCCCGGGCAAACCACGATGGTATCCCCCGCTGTGCCTGACCAACTTACTCCAGAAACGGAGATTACAGTATCAAGCTGCGGGTTTTGGTTGGGGAAAACACTACAATCGAGTACGGTTATCTGTACGTCTTGGAGAATTTCTCCAATCTTGACACCATTGCGATATTCTTCTACTACTACACATACCACTGCAACTTCGAGTGGACCAGCTCCTCCACCTACGGGACTGAGCGATAAAAGACCGAGTTGAGAATCAAGACTTAAATTCCATCCGGGACCTAATGGTTGGACAGGCGAATAAGTAGGATTGTACTGAACCGGTACATTGGGGTCTTCAAAACAATTAGTCAGTGAATAGACCAATGAGTCTCCATCAGGATCTTGAGCAGACACATCTACAAAAGTCGGTAGATCGTTGCATAAGAAAGCATGGGGAGGCGAATTGAAAGAAGGGGAGCTATTGCAAGTAGCATTGGCTAAATCTATGGTTGTAGAAACCGAAATACTATGGCTTAGCGGGTTATTTAAACTAGTAATCGCCCCATTGCGACAGCAGTTATCCCAATCGATCTCCACATAATCACAATTGATATTACAGAAATCATAATCTTGATAAAACACAGCTTCCGCTACCCCATTTAGAATCGTATTTTGGGAGCCATCGCAGGCAGTCCATGAAGCCTGGCCCGGAGCAAGCGGGCATATTGGCGTTATTTCTAAATAGGATACAAAATTCGGGGCTCCTATAGGTTGGGGAGTGCCACAGGTTCCGGGCACAGTATTGCTGTAACCTGTTAATGTCAAAAAACCACCTCCCATCGCTGGGGGAGCGGAAGCCGCATTATTGATGACAGGGATGGTAGCTGCTGCACCAGAGCAGTCATAATAAGAGTTATGATAGATCCGATACGTACAAGGACTGATACATTCATACCAAATAACAGCACCCATAAAGTGGGTCGCTTCAACGGTGGTAAATAGTCCTAACAAAAGAGTTAGAAGAAGGTAGTGTTTCCGCATGTGATTAAGGTTTAGGAGATAAGCCATGAAGGGCTGTGCAAGAAAAAAAGGCCTCTTCCTTCTAGGGTTCCCGTCCAGAAGAAGCCTCGTTATAAAGAGAAAATTATTGCAAGATGAGTTTGCCCGTATAGCTGTGTTCTTTGCCTACGAGCTGGTACATATACAGACCATTGCTGAGTTCGCCTCGATCAATTGTAAAATGATCCCCTCTGCTGCTTTCATATTCCCGCACGACTTTGCCTTGTAGATCATAAACCTTCAACGCATAAGCCTTGGCCTGTGGGTTTTCAAAGCGGATTTGTGTTTGTACTGTAAAAGGGTTGGGTACTACTTGAATAGACCGAGCAAATTCTTCATCAATGCTCACGTCCCCGCCAGGCGAAACGCTCATAGTAACCATATCTGCCCCACAATCATTTTTAACAATATGGGTAACTGTATAGGTCGCACTAAATTGATAATTATGAGTAGGATTTTGCAAAGTGCTAATCGGAGACCCATCTCCAAAGTCCCAATAGTAAGAAGTGGCATTTTGTGATTGCGACACAAAATCAACGGTGAGACTAGTTGGAACATTAGAAATATCAATACCTGCCTCCGGCAACTACCGCACTTCCCAATAAGCACTATCCACTGTCTCAAAGCCCAGAGCATCCGTTACTGTCAGCGTATAAAATCTCGAGCTATCAATTGGGGTAGAGAAAGAACCACTAGTGTTTTGGCCTTGCGTTCCGGTATTCCAGTTGTAGCTGTAGGGACTCGTTCCGAGAACGCTCAGTTGGGCCGTCAGGTCGTAGGGGAAACATAAGTAATCCCATGGCAATGGATCCATCGCCACCTCTGGGTAGGTAAAAATGGTGTTTTGTACGGTGTTGGTGATGATAGGCGCATTGTAATCGAAGTAAATCGCCGCTCGGTTTTCAATCTGGCTGCCCGGACTCAGGCTAGCCGCATGTTGTAGCGTAAAGGCCACAAAGCCTTTGCTTCCTAGCGGATCGCTGGCTGAGTCCGGCAGATTGATGTTGGCGAAAGTGAATACAAGCACACTATCGTCCTCAAAATTAAGGCTGTAGGGATGACTGGCACCGGCTGCTCTGAAACTCATCGCGTTCAGATTACTATCCAAGGTGTCGCGAATGACCACGAACTGAGCTGGATAGGTACCGGTATTTTGAAATCTTACGGTATATTCCATCAAGTCTTCCGATGGCAAAATGTAGCCACCTTGGCCCGTAGCGGGTGCAACCACCCCTACTGGACTAACTTGTTTATCATTAGGATCATAAGAAGCAAGTATCTCTACGCAAGTAGTATCATAATTATTTGCAGGCGTGGTATCACCAGCTACAGGATTGATCACCACATATGCCTTAGCCGTATCCCCTGGAGTTGCCGAGGTGTCAACGGAAGTAAAAAATGTAAATACAACCGAAGCTCCCGGAGCTAATGGACCATAGTTCCACTCTAGCAATTGGTTGGTAGGATCATTGAGGCTAGGAGCAGGGTTGATGACATTAGTTAAGGTCTCAACTGGAGAATAAGTCGCACTCACCGTACCACTCATCGGTACATTCCCAAGATTGGTAGCCGTAACATAATGATAGCGGCTTAGTCCGGGCACTGCCACCCCAGCAGTATGATTGACCATTAGGTCCTGAACTGGCTGGAAATCCATCGCAAAATCGATTCCCGTGGTATCGTCATCATAGCTACTAAAAGTCAAACTTGTACTACCACTAACTGGGCAAAGCGGGCTGTTAAAAGGAGCGGGTACGACCGAAACCACGACACTGCCAGTATCCGCTTGGAGGCTATAATGCCCTTGGGCATCCGTGAGCGTAGCCCATCCGGGAGCAATATCTACCACCATAAAGGGGATCCCACTCTC
>CAZHOC010000489.1:0-5036 GCA_964534295.1 uncultured Bacteroidia bacterium
GATCAATTTCTGGGGTGGTAACTTCTGAATCGTTCAACTCGGGGAGCCTAGGCTTAGTAAGTGGAATTAAGGACCAATGAGCTTTGTATTCTGCACCTTCCTCTATCCATTTGATCAAGGTGGCGATTTCGGCATCATCTAAGGACAAATGAGACTCGGGCGTCGGCATGATAATCTCAGGGTCCTTGGAGAGGATACGCCGGAAGACTTCGCTCTTTTCCGCATTGCCAGCAATGATGGCTTGTCCCCCTTCTTCAAGCAGAGCAGTTGCTCCCTCGCGAGTATCTAAACGAAGGCCTGCTTTGCGGTTTTGTTGGTCGGGACCATGACAGGCAAAGCACTTATCGGACAGGATAGGCTTGACGTGGAAGTTATAATCAATCTTCTCTGGCAATTGCAGATAGGCCTGCTCGATCTCTTCAGGTAGGTTCACACCTATGCCGCAAGCAGCAAAGCACCAAATCAAGCCGCAAGCGAGGATCCAATTGGGACTCTTATTATTAAATAGAAAAGTCATCTATTATCTAGTTGAGCAAAGCAGAGAGTGAAATGCAACAGATAATAATTTAAGAGAAATCCAGCGGAAAAAGGAACCACGAAAAGGCTGATTTGGGTATTTTACTAGGACTTATCGTTCGGTGAAACCGCTCCCAAAAAATCAAGCTCATCAAGAGCCTATCAACTAGTCTATAAATCCGGAAACACTTTCCCCACCTTGGCGGTGATGTATTCGCCATAAGTACCTTCAAAAGCATGCAGATTTGCCCCATCCCAACGCTCAGGACGATGTCCAACCGCCTGGCCAATCGGCACCGCTTTAATCTCCGCATCAAAACTAGGATCAAAAAAGAAAGGAAAAGAATAGCGGTCTTGGCCAGATTGATTTAGCACTCGGTGAGGAGTCGAGCAATAGTAGCCCCCCGTCATTCGATCTAGCATATCGCCTATGTTGCATACAAAGGTTCCTGGCACTACTGGTGCATCGATCCAGCGGTCCTGGGTTTTGATTTGCAAGCCTCCGACCTCGTCCTGCTTCAGGATGGTCAATAGACCATAATCTGTATGCTCCCCCACTCCCCAAGCAGGGTCTTCGACTGAGCGTTCCCCGACGGAGGGGTAATGAAAAATCCGAAACAAGCAAAGGGGATCATAGGTGTAATGCTGACGAAAAAAGTCAGCCTCCAAGCCCAGACTGAGGGAAATCCCACGCATCAATAGCTGCCCTAATTGTTGCATCGCTTCGATATAGGTCAAGACCGTGTTTTTCAGGGCAGGGATTTGAGAGGGAAACAGATTAGCCCCGTGTAGGAGTAAGCCTTGCTGAACGCTTGCCTCTTCTGGACCAAGCTCAGTGCCAAAGTAAAGGCCTTCTTTTTGATCGGGTTTGCCGGAAGTAAGTTCATCACCAACTGGGAAAAAGCCTCGCCAAGCTCTGCCGCCTAAGGCCATCCTGATCTGCATTTTCTGCTCTTCTGCTAGCGCAAAAAAGGCCTGACCCTGCTGCTCCAAATCTGCTTGCAGAGTTTCGGAGATACCATGACCGGAGATGTAAAAGAAACCATATTGGGTACAGGCATCATGCAAGGCTTGGGCGACCGTATGATGATCAGCATCGGTTTGATGCAGGGCAGAAATATCAATGACAGGGACCATGATCCTAATATCTAATTCGCCCCTAACTAATGCAATCGTGAAGTATAATTAGCAGTAAAAAAGGAGGTGGGATAGCCCTAAGACTACCCCACGGTCAAACACAATTAAAACGCCCTAAAATTCTTTTATCGCGGATATGCGTATGCTCGATTGAAGACAAATTCTTGGTCGGTGAGCGTAAGCAAAAAGGCAATGAGATCTATTTTTTCGTCGGGACTCAAGGCGACTCCTCCAGCTAATTCTGCTGCCAGGGTTTCACTCTTTTCGATGCCCTTGACATAATGATTGATGACTTGGGAAAGCTTCGCAAAGCGTCCATCATGCATGTATGGATGCGAGTATTTGAGATTGCGCAGGCTAGGCACTTTGAACTTGCGATCGTCGGCCGGGTCTTGGCTAATGTTCATGCGGCCGTGGTCTTGCAAAAAGCTGTCCATCGGCAAGCCGTTGTTAGCAAACTCCTGATTGGTAAAAAGCGGTTCTTGATGGCAGGAGGCGCAATTTGCTTGGTAGAGTTTATAGCCTTTTTGCTCCTGTTCGGAGAACGCTACTCCTGCTTCGCCACGTTTGACCTGATCGTATTTACTATTGGCCGAGACAAAGGTCAATTGAAACTGTGCCATGGCTTTGAGTAGGTGCTCTCCTGTAATGGTGCTATCGTCAAAAGCTTGATAAAAGAGCTGGCGATACTTGGGGTTAGATTGCAAGCGTTCCACGACCGTGGCAATATCACTATCCATCTCCGTCTCAGCCGCAATCGGGGCCAAGGCTTGCATATCTAAATGATTAGCAGCGCCATCCCACATAAAGCTTTTGCCCCACGCGAGATTCATCAGAGCGGGAGAGTTTCGAGTACCGATACGATCTTCTATGCCGTGGCTTAGCTCATGGTCGACATGGGTAAAAGCAGTGTAAGACAAATGGCAACTTGCACAGGAAATTGTGCTATCCCGCGACAATACAGGGTCGTAAAAAAGCTGCCGTCCCAAGGCAACGCCCTCCCTGCTCAACGGATTGTGGCTAAAGTCATAGGCCGGTTCCGGCCACGAAGCTGGGTATTGCAATTGGAAATAATCCCGCTGCGTACTCATGCCAGCAGCTAAACAAAGTACTCCTAGCAAAGTAACCCCTGATGCGATCCATTTATTCATCATCAAGGATTTTAAAAAGTGAAGCCACATGCTCAGAAAGTTGCGCACATTTTTGGCCCGGAGACATCAGATGAGGCTTGGCGTCCAGATCGACTGCTTGCAAAAACTCAAAGACATCAAGTCCCACCAGAATCTCTTGCGTGGGCTCACATTTGAGCTGGACCTTTTGCACAGTCGGAAATGGGGGTAAATATCCACCTAGATGGTAGATAAAACGTTGGTTACGGCTACTCGCCAAAGGACTTTGGCCCTCAAGCTTAAAGTTGATATATCCTGTATTCCAACTCCAATACATGCCTTGGGTAGGATCGAGATCCCCGCCCATGGCGCCAGAGACATTGGTAAGACTATCGATGCCGAGTTGAAAATGGATTTGATCAAAATGAACCTCCTCCGAAAGCGGGATTTGCAAGCTACTGGGCTCGGCCAAATCAATCAAATGATAACTATCCTTCTCCGCCCAAACTTCCTCCCCCTCCGCCCAAATACGGACATCACTGATATAAAAGCGCAGCTTACTAAACATTACACTATCCCCTCCAAAGGCGTAGGCCTGGTCTAATTGTAAGGCCTCGCCTGCATAAATCGGCACTAAATTCAAAGATGGGGCCCCTTTCTGCCCCATCAATGAACAAACAATCAACATCACAATCATGTAGAGTAAGCTACGCTTCATCATATCTCGATTTCAGTGGTATAGATGCTGGTACCAGCAAAAACTTTTGTGGCAAGCCATTTTTTTATTGTTTTTGCCTCAATAGAGAAGTCTGAATTTCGAAGATTTTATGTCTACTACTACTTTTTCCCGGCCTCAAAGGATTGGGTTCCTATTAGGTCCGCTACTTTTTATTAGCTGTTTACTTTTTTTTCATCCTGAGGGGCTTAGCAATCAAGCCAATGCTGTCTTGGCTTGCACCCTTTGGATTGCAACTTGGTGGATTACCGAGCCTATCCCGATTGCTGCGACTTCTTTACTGCCTATTATCCTCTTCCCTTTGACTGGGGGCTTGAGCCTCGCCGAAACCACCGTTTCATTTGGGCACCGCTATATATTTCTCTACATCGGGGGCTTTATATTGGCCATTGCTATCGAACGCTGGAATCTTCATCGCAGGATCGCGCTCAACATTATCAATATCATCGGTACGGACATCAAGCGGATCATCTTAGGTTTTATGATCGCCACGGCCTTTTTGTCAATGTGGATTTCCAATACTGCCACGGCAGTGATGATGCTGCCCATCGGCTTGGCCATCATCTCCCAACTCAAGGATAATCCCGCTACGGCAGAGGACGAAAACAAAACCTTTGGCAAGGCCCTCATGCTAGCCATCGCTTATAGTGCTTCCATCGGGGGAATGGCTACGCTGATCGGCACTCCTCCCAATTTGGTCTTGGCGGGCATTGTCCAAGAGCTTTACCAAATCGAAATTAGCTTCGCCCAATGGATCATTTTTGGCCTTCCGATTTCCTTGACTTTGCTCTTCATCTGCTGGCAGTACTTGACCAATTTTGCCTTTAAATTTCCCTTTAGCTCCTTCCCGGGCGGCAGAGCCGAAATCAATAAGCAAATCAAAGCCTTGGGGAAGATGAGCTTTGAAGAAAAAATGGTCCTAGCAGTCTTCGTCTTCACCGCTGTGATGTGGATCATTCGGAAGTATGCGATCAATCCTTTTTTGCCCGCCCTTGATGACACCATTATTGCGATCATTGCAGGGATCCTGTTATTTATTTTGCCTGCGTCCAAATCACAAGGACGTCCCATTCTCACTTGGGAAGAGGCCGTAAAAATTCCTTGGGGCATATTATTACTATTCGGGGGTGGTTTAGCTTTAGCCCAGGGATTTAAAATCAGTGGGCTAGCGGAATGGATTGGCAGTCAAATGACTTTATTGGACGGAGTTTCCCTTTTTGTGCTCCTCATGATTCTCATCGCGGGCGTAAACTTCCTCACCGAGATCACCTCCAATCTTGCCACCACTGCTATGCTACTGCCGATACTTGCCCCATTGGCGCTAGTAATTGATGTGCATCCCTACATTTTGATGGTCGGCGCTACGGTCGCTGCCTCCTGTGCCTTCATGTTGCCGGTAGCAACTCCTCCCAATGCAGTGGTCTTTGGTTCGGGTTATTTGAGCATTTTTGATATGGTCAAAGTGGGGATTGGTCTAAATCTATTTTCAATCCTCCTCCTAAGCCTGATCGTTTATTTTTTATTGCCTTTGCTCTGGG
>CAZHOC010000490.1:0-4193 GCA_964534295.1 uncultured Bacteroidia bacterium
AATGGGAAAAGCTATGGATCTGGTTGTGACGAGTACTTCGATATTACCGATTACGCACCTCTACTACATGACGCGGTCCGTCTCCAAGCGGGCAATAACCAAGAGTTACTCGATCTGAAATTTATCATGATCAAGGGTACTCCCCCTCGCGATGTACACAAAATCGAAAACTTATGGAATGGTAGCTTCTCCTACGCCTCACTGGTAGATGATACCCGTGGTGCGCCGATAGCTAAGCAACTTGATCCTAACGGATCGATGTTTCAAGTCAAGACCAGAACGACTGGACATGGTTTCGGTGGCCCAACCAACTGCGCCGAATTTTGTCCTCGCAATCATTATCTCAACATCAACGGTAATCGAGAATATACCTGGTATTTGTGGAATGAGTGCTCAGATAACTTTATCTATCCGCAAGGCGGAACTTGGATTTACGACCGTGCCGGTTGGTGTCCGGGAGCCAAAGTAAGCACTTATGAACATGAGTTGACGGGTCGTTATAACCCCGGAGACTCTGTGCGTCTTGATTATGATCTACAGCTCAATGGTCAGCCAGAAGGTAATTATGTGCTAGAAGCGCAACTATTTACCTATGGGGCGCCAAACTTTGGGCGGGAGGTCGAAATCAGTGAAATCGTTGCGCCAAGCAACAAAGATGAATTTAGCCGTCTCAACCCAGTTTGCGATAATCCTACTATCAGGGTTCGTAATTTGGGCGCTGATACAGTTCGCTCCATCAAATTTAAGTATGGAGTAGAAAATGGCTTTACGCCTTGCTGGTACGTTTGGGAAGGGACGCTTAACTTCCTCGAAGAAAGCGAGATCGACCTACCACGCTTTAACTGGACCGGCTTGGATCAAAGCAATCCTCAATTTTATGTTGAAATCCTCGAAGTCAACGGCCAAGCTGATGATGAGCGCACCAATAACAATCGCCTTCAGACTCCATTTGAAACCGTACCTGAGTACTTGCCGAAAGCCATTATTGAAGTACAGACCAATAATGCGGGGCACGAAAACTCTTATCGCATCTACGATAAGGACGGTAATGTGGTGAAGCTTCAACTAGGCTTTGGCAATAATTTCAATTACCGAGATACCCTTAATCTTCCTGAAGGCTGCTACACTTTCCACTTTTTGGATACAGGCCAAGACGGGATCGACTGGTGGGCCAATAACGATGGTTCAGGCTTTGTCAGAATTATCAATCCAAATGGGGGCTTTCACAAGCTATTTGAACCCGATTATGGTAAGGATATCTGGCATCAATTTACCATCGGTTATCAGCAGGGGGTAGAGATTCCAGATGTACAGTGCGACGAGAGTGTTAGCAACGAAGAAGAACTCGAAGAGCTCAACTCTATCCACGTATATCCAAACCCCAATAAGGGCAGCTTTAAACTAGACGTGTCACTATGGCAGGCCAGTGAAATAGAAGTCAGTGTAGTGAATTCACTGGGTATGCAGGTGTATCAGGCCCGCTATCCGCGAACGCTCTCACAAGTCTACGATTTGGATTTGGGCCTTAGCGCCGGCGTCTATTTTGTCAAGATCAATACTACTAACTCGCAATACATACGCTCCATAGTGGTCCAATAAGCAGACCACTCAACCTAACCTCTTTCATTATGAAACTCAAAGGAAGTGTCAAGTTTGCCAAAGGGCAAAACGAATTCCACCTTACCCTCAAAAAGAGGGTAGATCAATACTTTAAGGATAATAACATCAGTAAACACGCCAACACACAAATGGTGATCAAAACTGTCTGTATGCTGACAGGCTTTATTCTCCCATTTGTATTCATCCTAACTATCCCTATGTCTTGGGGCATGGTGATGTTGATGTACTTACTAATGGGAGTCGCTACTGCTGGAATCGGCATGAGCGTGATGCACGACGCTAATCATGGCGCTTATTCTAGCAATAAGAACATCAATAAGTTTGTAGCCTTGAGCCTTAACCTAGTTGGTGGAATGAGCCATAATTGGAAGCTACAACACAACATTCTGCATCATACCTATACCAATATTGCAGACCTAGATGAGGATATTGATCCTAAAGGTGGATTACGCTTTTCGCCACACCACCACCATCACAAGCGCCACCGCTTTCAGTATCTATATGCCTTTATCATCTATGGTTTATCGACCTTCTACTGGATCATGGCTAAGGATTTTGTGCAGTTTTTTCACTACACCAATAACGGCGTAAATCCTAACAATAAGCAAAAGAACCGTATCTTCTTTACCAAGATTGTCATCAATAAAGCAATCTATTTAGCAGTGATTGTTGGCCTACCCGTTTTTCTGGTCGGGCTTCCATTTTGGTACGTTGCTCTATGCTTTTTTGCTATGCACTTTGTAGGAGGATTTATTCTTTCTGTGATCTTCCAGATGGCTCATAGTGTAGAAAATGCCGAGCATCCTCTACCTGATGCCACAGGCACCATGGAAAACAACTGGGCCATTCACCAGATGAAAACCACTGCTAACTTTGCTCGCCACAACAAGGTTTTATCATGGTACGTAGGTGGCTTAAACTACCAAGTAGAACACCACCTCTTCCCGAAGATCTGTCATGTTCACTATCCCGCCCTCTCACCACTGGTCAAGCAGACTGCTGAGGAGTACGGGGTGCCATACAATGACAACCGTACCTTCTGGATTGCCTTAGGTTCTCATATCCGCAGCCTCAAAAAAATGGGGGTAGCTGATATGGACGAGATTTTAGGTTAGCCCTGATAATAGCACGAAAATCAAAAAAACGATGGAATAAGCTTTATTCCATCGTTTTTCTTTTGGGGCAATGGTTCTTTTAATTACGACTAAAGCCAAATACTGCCGGAGAGAAAGTGGCATCTAAGCCCATTCCTACAGCTGCCTGCTGCATCTCAGTGGGCACTTCACCTAAGAACAAGAAAGGACCGGGCTGAGCCACTTGAAGTAAAGCGGGGAAGTGAGCCGCCGCAGTTGTAGAAAGGTGATAACCCAAAGCAGCGGCATTTTCAAACAAGTCGGTTACTACGAGCTTATTGGCAGCTTCATCAAAGTAGCACTGTACGTCAAGTGCCCCAGGCTCATTAGCCTTCATATTTTTCTCTACCTCGCGGTAGATGGCTTTCAAATCTTCTGATTTACCTGTATGAGCTGTCCAACTGTAAACGACGGTGATTTCTTGATTTTTCATGACAATTGATATTTAGATGTTTTATGATATTGATTGTTTTTGATTAGCTGACAATTCAAAGGTAGCGTCTTTTTAGACCCGTGATAGGTGTCAAAAACGACATTTTGAAGGGTTGAAAATGCCATATCTCTTCTCTACTTTTGCCTATTATGAAGCATATCAGCGTGATCGTCCCCTCTGGCAATAGTATCGTAGACACCATCATTGCGCCCTTCAACATGTTTAGGATGGCCAATAACTACCATCAAAAGCTCAATGGGCTCGACGAGCCACTATTTAGCATAGACCTGGTGGGATTGAATCGGGAAGCCATCGTCTATCAGCAATTATTTAGCATACAGCCTACCGCCGGCATAGCGGATATCGAGAAAACCGATTTGATCATCATTTCTCCGATTAGTGGGAATCTCGAAAAGGAGGTAGAAAACAATCAGGCCTTTGTCCAATGGATCAAAAAGCAGCGGATCGAAAATGATGCGGAGCTGGCGAGCCTTTGCAAAGGCGCATTCTTATTGGCAGAAACGGGTTTGCTCAATGGTAAGGAATGCGCAACCCATTGGACGGCTCATAATCAATTCAGACAAAAGTATCCCGCCGTAAAGCTGATTCCCGAGAAGATCATCTGCGAAGACAATGGTATTTATTCCAGCGGCGGCGCCTACTCTATTCTCAATTTTTGTCTCTACTTAGTAGAACGCTACTTCGGGCGAGAAACCGCAATCTGGTGCTCTAAGATTTCAGAAATCGAGTTTGACCGTGTCAGCCAAAGCGAGTTTATCATCTTTAGTGGCCAAAAAGATCATTCTGACGAGCCTATCAAACAAGCCCAGCTTTATATAGAAAAAAACTACGAGCAGAAATTAAGCATCGATGCCCTCGCGGATATGGTGCATCTAAATGGACGTAGTTTCCTGCGGAGATTCAAAAAGGCCACGGCCAATACGCCTCTAGAATACATTCAACGTGTAAAAATCGAAGCGGCCAAAAAGAAACTAGAATCTACCACT
>CAZHOC010000490.1:4234-5036 GCA_964534295.1 uncultured Bacteroidia bacterium
TAATGACGAAAAGGCCTTTCGCAAGACCTTCAAAAAGTATTCGGGCCTGTCCCCTAAAGATTATCGCGCCAAGTATAATCGGGAGATGGCCTTCGCCTGATTTGGGCTTTGTTTAAGAGAGACGGCCTTGCCGAACGCTAGAGTTAAGCGTTCGGCAAGGCCGTAAACATAATAGGCTCTCAGATCTTAGCTACGCAATACGTTTTGCTCACTGGCAAACCAGCGCGCACTCGCCGCAACCGCTACCCCAGCCAATAATACCAAGGAGATCATCACGATCAACAAAGGTCCAATGGGCGCTGTACCTGCCACAATTTCCTTGGTCGCCAAGGCAACATTGAGAATCGGAATCAAAGCAGTCCCAAAGTTCAACTCAATGCCCGGCATCAGACCTATGGCTGCGGGCACGATCACCAAAATATTAAGCGGCGCAATCGTACTCTGAGCCTCTTTGTAACTCTTGGCAAAAGTGGATAGAGCTGTCATCAAACCAGCAAAGAAGATGGAAAGCGGAATCATCATACCTAGAATCAAGAGGATATTTCCGACTTGCAGCACTCCTCCTACTGCTTGTACCAAGATTTCCGGAATTGGCATAAACTGCAGACTCAGACTCAAACTCAACAAGGCTGTGATGGCCGAAAGCAGGCCTGTAGTTGCTACTACGATCAGCTTACCCACCAATATCTGCGTCCTCGGAATGGGCACACTCAAGATCGTTTCGATCGTCCCTCTTTCTTTTTCACCAGCAAACAAATCAATGGCTGGATACATACAACCCAAGAAGGTGAAGAGAATAAAG
>CAZHOC010000491.1:0-5021 GCA_964534295.1 uncultured Bacteroidia bacterium
CTCTGAATTGATATTGGGCTGATTGCCTTGCACAAAGCCTTCTTCGAAGTCGTGGGTGCTGCCGGGATAGGTATTTTCGACCATATTGCTGAGATGCTTTTCCCATTCCCAACCGGGCAGATAGACATGCCAAGAATTGATATCCGTCTCCGTATGTCCAGCTCCACAGCAGATTGAATTATCTTCCACCAAACGCGTGGGGTCGAGACTTTTGGCGAGATAATACATAGAGGCTACCCAGTACTGCGTGCGGGGCAAATAACGCCGCATCTTTTTTCCTTCCTCCATGACAGTGGACATCAGACCCCATGTTTCATTGAAAACAACCCAAGAAAAGATAGAAGGATGATTATAATCTCGATCAATCATCTCCCGGAGGGTACGTTCAGATTCAGCTTGCGCCAGCGCATCAGGCTCTCCCCAACTATTGGGCAGATCAGCCATCACCAAAAGCCCTAATTTATCCGCCCAATAGAGCTTTCGAGGCACTTCAACTTTGATATGCACCCGTATACCATTGAGCCCAATGGACTTAGATCGCTCAATTTCCTCTCGCATAAAATCATCAGAGGGAAAAGTATAAAAGCCTTCCGGATGATAAGACTGATCTAGCGCCAATTGAACGTAAATTGGCTCATTATTTAAGGCGATATAGGGAAAATCGGTACCCGGCAGCTTCTCTACCGAGATTTTACGCATCCCAAAGTAAGTGCGCAATTGATCGTTCCCGATAAGGGCCTCCACCTCATACAAATGCGGGTCCTCCAGAGTCCAGAGCTGCATGTCCTTTAGGTCTAGGGTGGTTTTTATTTGGTCTACCCCTGCGGGGAACGCTAAGTCGTGGCTTTTTTGCCCACTGATCTTTAGATTGAGCTTTGTTTCGGCCTGTGCAGGCTCCGCCAAACGCGCAATCACTTGTACCTGAGCCTTATCGATATCAGGGAGAAAATGCAGTGATTCCAGATAATTGCTTCCTCTAGCTTCTAAATAAACCGTCTGCCAAATACCTCTGGCATTGCCATAACCTTGCTTGCCATAAAGGGTGTGATCGCGGCGCGCATCATCAACCCTTATGACCAAGTCCTGCGCCTCCCCATATTTTAGATACTCACTCAGCTCAAAGGAAAAAGGGGTATATCCCCCCTCATGCTTGCCAAGCAGCTTGCCATCTAGCCAAACGCTAGTCTCCCAATCAGAAGCACCGATCGTCAGGAAGCTTCGTTTTCCTTGCCAAGCTTCCTCTACCTTGATCTTGCGATGATACCAAGCGATATCAGCCTCATCCTTTTGCTGTGAAAGTGCTGATCCCCAAGGAAAAGGCACCATGATTTGTGCCTTAAAGCTTTCGCCCTTCCCTTGCCAGTTTTGACTTAGGCCCTCATCATTGGGGTCGAATTGGAAGTTCCATTGGCCATTGAGATTTTGCCAATCGGGCCGTTGAAAATCAGGTCTTGGATGTTCTGGTAATGGGATGTTTTGGCCGTCAAGGGCGGCGAGAGGGCAAAGCAATGTTAGCCCTAATAGCCAAGTAGAGAATCGCATGAGCGTGTAGATTAGTCTTTCGGAAGTATATAATACAAAAAACCGCAGAATTAATTTTCTGCGGTTTTACAATATTCAAAAGGTCGTGTTTATGCGAGGATCGCTTCTTCTTGGTTTTCGGTTTGCAGAGAAGAAAGCTCCATATGAAATGATGTCCCAGCACCGAGGGCAGAATCAACATTGATTATCCCTCCTAGTTTGTGAACAGCCTCACGTACAATATACAGTCCAATACCAGAGCCATCGCTAGTGTTGGTGGCACGGTAGAACATATCAAAAATCTTATCCATGTAGCGGGGTGCAATACCGATCCCATTGTCCTTTACCACGATCTCGGTACTATTTTCGGAATGGGTGATATTGATTTCAACGAAGGATTCATCCTTGGTCAAATCGCTGTAACGGCAAGCGTTGGAGATCAAGTTATTGAAAATGATTTGCAAACGAGTAGGATCAGAATAAAGGGCGCCTTCACCACTGATGTTGACTCTTTTTTGGATATTCTTGTAGCGCTCCCCATAGCGTAAGCTATTAAAGGCTTCATCGATGAGCTGATTAAAATTGATTTCCTCTCGACGAATTTCCGCTCTCGAATTGCGAGAATACCCCATGATATCTTTGATGAAATCATCAAGCTTATTGAGGCTCTTGCTCATCAAGTCAAAGTAGCGATTGCGGCTTTCGGTATCGCTCTCAATCTTGGCGATATTGATTAAGCCCATAACCGAGACCAAAGGGGCTCTTAGATCATGGGAAGTACTATAGACGAGCTTATCTAGCTCCCGATTTACTTTGACCAACTCTGTATTTTGATCTTGCAATGCTTGACGAGCCTCTCTGATCTCGGAGATATCACGTATCGCCCCATCAAAATATACATTACCATTTTCGTCGGTGGCTTTTATACTGCTGACAAGGCCCCAAAAAGTAGAACCATCTTTTCGTTTGTACTCAGCCTCTTCGTTTTCGAAATAGGTGTTTTCTTGCATGTAGTTGCGGAAGAAATCGCGTCTAGCAGGATCTACATACAAATCACCTGGATCGATAGGCAACATCTCCTCTACTGAATCATAACCAAACATCTCTACAAAATGCTTATTGATGTAGATGATGCCTTCGTTGGTGGTGGTTCGAAAGATACCTTCCTTGATAGAGTAATTGATCGAGGCTAATAACTGCTCTCTATTTTTTATTTCTTCTTGCTGACGATGGCGCTTAGTAATATCCTTGGCAAAAACCGTCAAGCCAGTGATTTTTCGTTTAGCATCTCGTATGGGGGCGTAGGAGAACTCATAAAAATAGGTTGCCTCATCTAGTCCAAAGCATTCTAAATTTTTAAAATCTTCACCTGCCAAGGCCCGGTCAAAGTGTACTTTGCAGGCCTCAAACTGCTCCTGAGGTAGTTTTTGAGATAAGTCATCCCCTTCCTCAATCAACGTATCCCAGCGCTTAAGCATAAGCGTGCATACGGCAGAATTAGCCACTAGTACCTTGTAGTTGGGATCGATAGAAAGAATCGCGTCCTCTGTATTTTCAATCACAGAGTTGAGATTCACATCATTTCTTGCCGCAGCTTGTTGGCGTTGCTGCGCCTTCATAACACGGTTTTCCTCCTCCAATTGCTGGATTCTTCGCAGTAGATCGGCATTACTGAGCTGTTGATTTGAACTACGAATTTGAGATTTCAGCATAAACGTTGGTTTCAAATTTTCCGGATTAAAAATGATGACTACACAAAATTTTCAAAGCCTGTAAACTTCTAACATGAACAAGACCTTATTTCAGCCCCTCTAGGGCTTGGTTTTTTAGCCAGAAATAATCCCCAAAAGGTATCGAGCTAATAAAAAGGCTTGTCAGAAATCAGTCTAAAACGCTTTAAGAACACTGCTACGTAATCCGGTGCGTTTGGGAGTTTGTTATTGCTAACCTATCGCTTTTGCTAAGTCAAAAAAATACAAAAAGGGGGGAATTCTAAGCAGCTAGTTGCGCCTATTTCCAGGCATTACGGAGAAATCTGAGCCAATTGGCGTACATAATATTGTCAATATCCGTGGAAGTATAAGCTCGTTCTGCGAGTAAATCCGGTAATTTTTGGAGGTCAGCTATCGTATCTATATCAGCTGGACTTTGTTCTAATCCAAAGCCGCCATCCAAATCTGTGCCGATAGCAGCGTGTAAGGAGTTTCCTGCCAGTTGGCAAACATGATCGATATGATCGACCATATGCTTCAAGCGAACATCCGGATTGCCGGGGAGGCTTTCAAACTTTTTCCAGCCAGGCACCATCATCCATGCATCCAAGGCTGCCCCAATTACCGCCCCTCGACCAATAAGATGTTTGAGTTGCTCATCGTCAAATTGACGATGATGGGGCACTAAGGCCCTACAATTATTGTGGCTGGCCCACACTGGCCCTTGATAAACCTCCATAGCTTCCCAAAAGCTCTCATCACAAAGATGGGTGGCATCAAGAATCATATTGAGTCGGGACATTTCTTTGAGTAAGGCTATCCCTTTTTCACCTATACCTCCACAGGCATCTGTGCCCTGAGCATAGGTTCCAGGTCCATAATGGGCAGGACCAATTGCCCTGAGGCCTTCTTCATAAGCAATCTGTACATAATCCAGATTGACCATGGAGTCTGCTCCTTCAAGACTGAGGATATAACCGATAGGAGCGTTCGGCGAAGGCGACTCCCAAAGCTTAAGATGGGCCTCTAACTGCTCAAGATTACAGATTTGCACCATCTCCCCTGCTCTTTCCATGGCTCGATACCAAGCTAACTGGCCTTGTGTTTGCGCCCAGGCCTGCTCAGGCGAGAACCAACCGGGAAGCGGATTAGAAGGTTTGACATAGCGAGCAATCTGGGTCGCCACCACTAAGCCTATGCCTCCCTCTCGTAAAGCAGGTAAGGAAACCGTTGCTTTACCACGACCAGGCAGATCCATTTTTCCCGCTTCTCGCGAACGAATATTCCCCACGCTTTGGCGTAGGTCGCGGTTCCATTCCAGTGCATTCATGGAAAGGTCAAGGTGAGCATCAATAATCATGGCTAAAATTAAATTTGTAAGCGTCTGTCGCGAGCGGTAACGGGCCAATGCCCAACAGCCTGGCCGTCTTCAATCACAATTCCTTCCTGATGCAAGGCTACCGTAGGACAAATATGCCAAGGCAAACCGTACAATACGTCTCCAACTTGATAATTAGCAGCCTGTGGCGTTTGAATCACCAAATGCTCTTCGCTGTGGGTCAAGATTTTTTCAACTTCGATCTCTGGGAAAACCACCCTTTTCTCCGGCGGATTTTCAGAGGCAATAGATTTGTGGCCGAGATCGAGGCAGAGGCGATCTGGTGCAGGCTTACTTATCACCCGGCTCAGCACCAAAGCCGCTGGTTCAAAGGGCATGTCTTGAAAGGTAGTGCCATAGCCAGCATCCCAAAAGATAGTAGTACCGGGACTTAATTCGATGTCAGTTTG
>CAZHOC010000492.1:0-5019 GCA_964534295.1 uncultured Bacteroidia bacterium
CTTGAGTTCAATTTGCTTATCTTTATTTAATAGAGCATTAAATTCTTCCACAAAGTTAGGATAGATATGCAGGAAGGCGGTATCAAAATTGGTATAAAACTCTTTCAACTCAGCTTTCAATAGCTCATCCGGTTCCGTCATTTTTAATAGCTCCTTAGACTGCTTGGTCATCAACTTTTTCCCCAAATGGGGTGATTCCGATTTGACGATTAGCGCCTACAACGCCTACAATCGTCGTAATCCTTATTTCATCTATCCAGAGGAAATCACCAATGACAACGGCGTAACCACTGGCTTTCAAGCCCAGCAAGTAGCCTTGTTTCCGATCATCCCATCTATCACTTACAACTTTAAATTCTAATGAAAGCCCTCCGTATATATCTTATGCCACTTGTGGCTAGCCTAATGCTACTGACGGCTTGCGATCTGCAACAGGAAGTAGAATTAGATCTCCCTGAGTATGAGCCTCTCTTAGTAGTTGAGAGCTATTTACAACCGGGAAATCCATATATCGTAACCTTGATCGAGAGCTCTGATTTCTATGGAGACATTCAAATCAATTTTGTCAGAGATGCTGAGGTTGTCATCAGCCATAATGGTATCAATGACACCTTAGTACCTTTCGAGATCCCCCTAGATTTTGCCTTCCCTCCAGGCTTTGTAGATACCACCCTACTCCAGCAGCTGGGACCCATCTTGGGTGAAGGTGCCTATATTTATACTAGCTTAAATCAGGTCCCTGAAGATTACAATAGTGAGTTTAAGCTTAGTGTTAAGGCACCGGATGGCCGTAGTTTGAGTGCGAATACCTTTATTCCAGCGCCAGTCGAAGCCGATAGTATTATCGTTCGCTTTAATGAGGATTCACTCGCCTTGATGCTAACTCAATTTCAAGATGATCCAAATCAGGCGAATTTTTATCGTCGCATTTTAGAACGTCGAGTAGTAGATACCATCGTCTCAGAAACCGGTGATACGACTTTCAATTATCGTTCACGTACTGAACAAGATTTCTTTACCGACGATGAAATCAGTAATGGCGAGCTCATTACCTTCGGTACTCTATTTGAATACGAAAGAGGAGATAGTCTTATCAATACTATTTATCATGTAACCGAGGACTATTCCCGTTTTGTAGAAACGAGGGACGCAGCGATTATCGCTAGCTTTAGTCCTTTTGCTCCCCCTACAGTGGTATTCAGTAATATTGAAGGTGGCTTGGGAATCTTTACTGGATTTACCTTTACCGAAAGGCTAACTGTCATAGAATAAGCAGAAACTTGCCGCTAAGGCATAGATTCGTCATTACATAGGCCCGTCGACACGATTTTTAGCTCGTGACGACGGGCCATTTTTCTGAATGGTAAAATTTGCATCATCAGCCGGAATAATCACCGAACGTTTGGCGCGATTCTTTCGATAATCCGCCCTATCTTTGAAATATCTTACATGCACTAGTTAGGTACGCTTATCTTCGGAGCGATTCACTATCAGCCATGTAAGCCTCTGAAAGCGATTATTTATTTGGGGTTTTCGAATTATTGTTACACTTTTTGGACAATTCACACACCATCCTTTCAGGGCTAAGTTTGGGAGAATCAATTTTACGCGAGATGACAAAGTTTTACGCAAGGCTGTTAACAGTATTTACATTTGCGATCCTCTTATCTGTTGGCAGTTTATCTGCACAGGTAACATTCAACATCAGAGGAGTTCCTGGTACACAAAGCTTTCTGGTTTCCATGAAGTCTGCTTCAACTTGGGCAGCTCCTTTCAATCAGCTTAGTAGTGTACAAATTATTGTCAAAGTACCCCATGGTACAGGTGCTGACCAATTCAACGTCGGCACAATCACAAAGGATGTAATTGATCCACTAACTGGAACTCAAGTCACTTGGGCTTTTGATCCCAACCCTTCTCGCGCACCTACCGAAGCCCCTGATTTTGATTATTTCACCTTCTATGCTATCGGGATTCAAGCTTTACCCTTTAGTTCCTCTGGCGAAGAAACGCTATTTAGCTTTACCTACTCAGGAAACTGTATCACAGACGAAAGTATGGGATTGACTGTATCCATCATTGATAATGATACCGATCCCTTTTCACCTATTTTCTTGGGTGGCAATAACAGCGAAAATCTCAACGCCACAAACTACCTCGATCCCCTAGGTGCAAGTTTGTTTATGTTTACTCCAAACGCATTTGTCGGTAACTATCTCGACGGTAGCCGTGATTGCTCAGTAAACTTTCCCGTTGAATGGTTAGACTTCACCGCCACCCCTGCGGGCTCAGTGGTAGATATCGAATGGGCCACTGCCATCGAAGCTGGCAATAAATTTTTTAGCGTAGAACGCTCGGTAGATGGCCGCTTGTTTCAAGAAATTATGCGCGTTCCCGGTCAGGGTAACAGCAGTGAAATAACCACCTACAAAGAAGTAGATACTGATCCAGTACCAGGAT
Source organism: uncultured Bacteroidia bacterium (assembly GCA_964534295.1). Lineage (GTDB taxonomy): Bacteria > Bacteroidota > Bacteroidia > J057 > J057 > JBCAWW01. The sequence continues at coordinate 2,461 of CAZHOC010000492.1, forward strand.
ACTCATACTATCGTCTCCGTCAGGTAGATTTTGATGCCGCCTTCTCCTACTCCGAAGTGGTAGAGGTATTCTTTGATCCAAAGGCAGTACAGTTAGGCATACAAGTATATCCCAATCCTACCAGACAAGTAGACGGCTTTAATCTAGAGTTTGATTCTCAGGATGAGCAATATTTGTATCTTGAGTTATATACCAATAATGGTCAGTTGGTCTACAAAAAGCTAGTAGAGGCAGACAGAGGTCGTAATGAATATAAAGTTCCAACTGACGGGCTCTCTACGGGAGTTTACTTCCTTCGCCTCTTCAACGATCAGCAAAGCGAGAGCATGCAGGTCGTCATCAAATAAGTAAGAGATTTTTACGATTATAAAACTGGTTCCGTCGCCCGACGGAGCCTTTTTTGTTTTTAGCTCTTGAAGTAGTTTAATGCTTGTCTAACTACTTTATACTATTGTCTTTCTACTAAAAGAGAGCTAGGACTAATCCTCAAAAAGTCGGAAATTGTATCTATGCGTTTTGCCTTCATTTATGGACTTCTTGCGATCATTAGCCTTGCCCCTAAGCCTCTTTTGGCTCACGGTCCGGTGCATGAATTGATCAATGAGGTCAGTAAGAAAATAGAGGCTGATCCTCAGAACGCTCGTCTATACCTGGAGCGTGGTGAGTACTATCGATTAGACCATGATTTCGATGCAGCTTATTCAGATCTGCTCTTCGCAGAACGTTTAGACCCCAATCTTCATATCGACGTCAGCTTTCATTTGGCGAAGCTCTTTTCTGAGCATCGATATCCCCAGAGTGGCCTAGGCTACATCAATGAATTTCTCACTGTCTATCCCCAGCATATCAAGGGCTTAATTACCAGAGCGGGTATTTATAAGCAGTTGGGGCAGGACTCACTATCAGTACTTGATTTTGCCACTGCATTGGATTATGCCAAGGAACCACGTCCCTACCACTTCCTAGAGATCGCTCAGGCAACCCTGAGGACCGATTCTACTGATTTTGAAGGGGCAAAATATTGGCTAGCGAAGGGTGAATCCGTTTTAGGATTCAATATCGTTTTAAGGTCCTATTCGATTGAAATTGACCGCTTAGCGCAAGACTGGCCGGAAGCTTTGGCAAAGGTCGACGATATTATTGATCGTCTTCCAAGGCATGAAAAATGGCTTTTATATAAGGCTGAGTTGCTCGAAGAGGCAGGCCAAATTCCAGCCGCCATCAAAACCTACGAAGCAACCCTTGAAGCTATAGAAAAGCTCCCTCGCAGGATGCAATCAACCCGGGCCGTAAATGAATGGCAGGCTACAGCCCTCTTGCGACTACAGGCACTGCAAAACGGCTAATGGAAACTCCTCATCGCAAAATTATCCATGTTGATATGGACGCTTTTTATGCGTCTGTAGAGCAACGTGATAATCCAGAGTTGCGTGGAAAACCGATTGCTGTGGGTGGTTCGAAACAAAGAGGAGTAGTGGCCGCAGCCAGTTATGAAGCCAGAAGATATGGCGTTCGCTCAGCCATGCCTTCTATTACCGCCGCTCGTCAGTGCCCTGACTTGATTTTTGTGCGGCCTAGATTCGATCAGTACCGTACAGTCTCCCATCAGATTCGAGCGATCTTTTATCGGTATACCGACCTTGTCGAACCCTTATCCCTAGACGAAGCCTACTTGGACGTTACGGAAAACAAGATGGGTATTCATTCTGCGACCAAGATTGCCCAAGAGATCAGAGCCGCGATCTGGGAAGAAGTCAATCTCACCGCCTCCGCCGGGATCTCAATCAATAAGTTTCTCGCCAAAGTCGCTTCCGACATCAATAAACCCAATGGTTGTACTTTGATCCCGCCAGATAGGGCAGAGTCCTTTTTAGAGAAATTACCCATCGAAAAGTTTCATGGTATTGGCAAAGTAACCGCCAAAAAGATGAAACGCATGAGCATACACACGGGTAAGGACTTGAAGCGTTATACGGAGTATGAACTAGCTCGGAGATTTGGCAAAGCAGGTAGACACTACTATCGGATCGTCCGAGCCTTGGACCAAAGTAGCGTAAAGCCCAATCGCCCGCGCAAGTCCGTCGGTGCAGAACGCACCTTTGATCATGACTTAGCAGAGGAGGCTCCTATGCTCGAGAAGCTACAATACATCACTGAGACCTTAGTGGGTAGGATAGAGAAAGGAAATATTGCCGGGCGAACGGTTACCCTCAAAATCAAATACCACGACTTTACTCAAACCACCCGTAGCCGTACGCTCAATCATTATGTAGGTAGCTATGAGGAGATTTATGGCGTCATTAAAGAATTGTTGCATAGTCCGGAGTTTCCTCCGAAGGCAGTGAGACTACTAGGCGTCTATATTTCTAACCTTAACAACGAATCAGATGATGCCCCAAGGCAGCTCACCTTGGAATTCTGAGGCATTCAGGAAGTGGCTCTACTTAGATAAACCATTTGTGTTGGGTAACCAAAGGAGCTTTTAGCCAGAGCAGTAAATCCCTTGACTCAATAATTAGATTCGAACAACGGATTTCTTGGCCACCCTCAAGATGCATG
>CAZHOC010000493.1:0-5019 GCA_964534295.1 uncultured Bacteroidia bacterium
TGGATTGCCAGATTTGGTGTTTTCGGGTGGGTTTAACAATTGTAAAGTCTATCTCAACAAAGGCAATCTACAATTTGACGAAATCTCAGCGACTGCTGGAGTGATCGATACTGGCCTCAATATGGCGCATACCGAAGGCGTCAACCTAGTAGATGTCAACGGAGATGGTTGGCTAGATATCTACTTGCTCAAAAACGGTTTAGAATACGGCGAGCGTCGCAATACTTTTACTCGCTATGGAGCCAATTTGCTCTATATCAATCTCGGAGCCGAAGGCCAGGGACAAAAGTTCCGCGAAGCGGGCAAAGAATATGGACTAGACATCATCGGCCAATCTACGGCAGCCCAGTTTTTTGACTATGACAATGACGGAGACCTTGATGTCTACATTGCTCAAACGCCTGAGGTGGGTTCTGCCTTCAGTTTTGCCTATTATAAGGGCCGGCCTTCCAATCAATGGTTGAGCGATTTGTTGCTTGAAAATGTCAATGGTCGTTTCGTCGATGTGAGCCGTCGCGCAGGAATTTTATTTGAAAAAAATCTTTCTCTTAGCGTCTCTGTTAGTGATGTTAATAATGACGGCTTTCTCGATCTTTACGTAGCTAACGATTTCTTTGGCCGAGATTTTCTCTACATCAATGATGGTAAGAAGCGCTTCCGCGAGCGCCACGCTGAATATTTCAGCAAAACGGCCATGTCAGCCATGGGATCTGACTTTGCAGACTTCAATGGCGATGGTTATGAAGACTTATTTGTCGGCGAAATGATGCCCGAAAAGCATAAGCGTCAGAAGCTCAATTTGGTGCCTTTTTCTATCGAAATTTATGATCGCCTCCTCGCCCAAGGGCAAGCTCAGCATACACGCAATATGCTGCAAATCAATCAAGGAGGAGAAAAATTTAGAGATATGGGCATGTTGGCAGGAGTACATGCTACGGAATGGAGTTGGTCCTCCTTTTTTGTGGATGCAGACCAGGACGGTGCCTTGGATCTGTTTGTGCCCAACGGTATCAAGCGCGACATGACCAATATGGATTTTGTCAAGCGTAACTATGGCGATACCTATACCGATATGGCCAATCCTCGCAAGCAGCAAGGGGTGAATCCAGGCCAGGTGCCTTCGATTAAAACGCCTAACTATATCTTCCAAAATCAGGGCGACCTAAGTTTCAAAAAACCTCCAGCCAACTGGGGGATCAACGACAAAGTACATACTCGAGGCGCTACCTATGCTGACCTTGACAATGATGGTGATCCAGAACTTATCCTCAATAATCTGGATCAGCAGCCTATCATTTATAACAACCTTTCACAGGAGCAGACAGAAGCCCACTACCTTAAAGTGAGACTCAAAGCCCTTGGTGCCAATACCTACGGTATGGGAGCAGTAGTGAAAGTATTTGCGGACGGAAAAATGCAGTCGCGCCGCATGAGCAATCAGCGAGGTTTTCAATCTGGTCCTGAGCCGGTTTTGTTTTTTGGCCTGGGGCCGAACGCTAAAATCGAGCGTGTGGAAGTCGATTGGTTGGGAGGAACCCAGACTGTAATCGAGGCTCCACAGGTGGATCAACTACTGCAGCTCTCTCAGAGAGGGGCTAAGCCAAAGAGGGATCTTGAGCTTCCAAGAGGGATTTTTGCTCCACAATACAGCAAAGCTACCAACTTCAAACATAGAGAAAGTGCCTATAACGATTTTAAGTCGCAGCGTTTGATTCCTCGCAAGTATTCGACTGAGGGCCCTGCTATAGCAGCTGGTGATATCAGTGGCGACGGCATCGAAGATTATTTTGTTGCCGGTAATGCAAGCACTCCTCACTGGATTGTCAGAGGAGATGCCAATGGTCTTGATAGCCGTCTCTTCAGGGCGATTCCCAATTATAATGAGGATGGGGAGGTGCAAGACGTCTGTATTTTTGATGCCAATGGCGACGGCCATTTAGACGTTTATCTCGCCAGAGGCGGTAATGAATTTGCGAAGGACGACCCTCGTTTGAGAGACCGCCTTTTCCTCAACGATGGCAAAGGGAAGCTTTACTTTAAATCCGATGCTTTGCCAGAAATCATGCGTAGCAGCCATACTATTGCACCGCATGATATGGATGGAGATGGTGACTTAGACCTTTTTGTGGGTGTGAACATCGTACCGGGAGATTATGGGGCAATGCCTAGTTCCTACCTTCTCCGCAATGAGGAGGGTAAATTTACTGATGCTACAGAAGAATGGGCGCCTGAACTAGAGGATATTGGACGTGTCAATGATGCCATATGGACAGACTTTGACCAAGATGGGGATCAGGATCTAATGTTAGTTGGTGAGTGGATGCCTTTAAGCTTTATGCGTAACGATAATGGGCAGCTCAAAAAAGCTGATTTTTCAACCCTGAGTCATTCCCATGGCTGGTATCAATCCTTGCATGAGGTGGATATTGATGGCGATGGCGATAATGACTATGTGGCTGGTAACTTTGGGCTTAACAGCATTTTCAAACCTAGTCGTAAGCAACCTATGACGATGCTTACCTCTGATTTTGATCAGAATGGTAGTCTTGATCCGGTCATTTTTCATTATACCGCCGGGGCGAACGCTCCTTTCGCTAATCGAGATTTGTTCTTGACGCAAATGCCGGAATACAACAATCGATTCTTTACCTTCCAGCGCTATGCGGAGGCAAATTGGCAAAACCTCTTTACCCCAGAGCAAAAGCAAGCTGCTCGCACCGAGCAAGTCTTTGAATTGCGCTCTCTTTGGGTAGAAAATCTTGGTCGGGGTGAGTTTCGCCTGCATCCCCTGCCCAACGAGGCACAACTGGCTCCTGTATATGCCATCATCAGTGATGATTTTAATGGAGATGGGAATCTCGATTTGATCCTAGGAGGTCAATTCAAAGGCAATCATTACGAATACGGCGCCATGGATGCTTCGCAGGGAGTATTGCTCGCAGGAGACGGCAAAGGCGCATTTCAGGCGCTTTCCGCTGCTGAGAGTGGCATCAATTTCCAAAACGAAGTGCGGGATATCGTTTGGGTAAAGCGCACCGACCGCCCCTTTATGCTGGTGGCCAATAATTCAGGTCCTTTTGAATGGTGGCGAATGCAGCCTAAGGCATCAAATTAACTCGGTCTCGCACCAGTGCCCCCAACTCTCGGCCTTGTTGTAGCCCCGTATCGCACCCAAAACGATAGTGAATGCCGCCCAAAATACGTGAATTAGCGGCTTCTTCGGCGGCTTGCCAAAAATTATCAAACGTCCTTGAAGGCAAGGAAAATTGGACATTGGTCGTATCCGTAAAGCCAAACTGCTCTCCATGAGCTTCGGTCAAAATGGTAGCTGCGACCCCGGAGATTAGACTATGAGCACTAGTATATTCAGGAAAAAGTGGACTCTCTAATTTGGGGCGCCAATCGGCATCTATATAGCGATTGATATAAGTCTCAGGACGGATCAGATCATGCGTGAACTTACTATCCCAAGCGGCCATAAATCCATCTGCAATACCCATCGCGAGTTTGGCGTAGATCGCACTTGACTCAATCAAACTCAATCCTCGCTGCTGACAAGCAATCTGATTGATGCCTATCCAATGGCCACCGGGTGTGTTTTGCTTACGAACCTGCATTACATGTCCATCTACTTTTAGTGGTCCCGGATTACAATCCCAATAGACCGCAATATCAATGTCTTTTTGGGTAGCACCATCGACGATTGCTTTGATTTCCTCTGCGGCAGTATAAAACTCACTGGCTGGGCGTTCACTGAAGGTGATATCCAAAGTCTTGCGAAACTGAGCCGTAGAATCCATTACGAATGGCTGTAACTGATACCAATAAGGCTCCAAGGCTTCCCCATAAGTTGGGGGAGTGGCTTCCCAAGAAGAAGGGAGCTTTTTAGTCTCGTAGCGGGGCATTTTACGGGTCTTGCCATAACCATCTCGGTCCGCTCTGGCTTTGATTGCGGTGCTTAGCTCTTGGGCCCAGGCGGTCGTTTGCCCGTCTACATTTCCGATTGTAAGCAGTAGCTCCTCTTCGATAGAGTCGATCATATGATCGCGGTAGACGAGGTGGCGAGCTGCTTCGCAGAACGCTTGTATCATGGCCTGATCCCACTGAGCGTTCTCCGGAGGAAGAGGCGCCTCCCAATCCTGCACAAAGGCCGAAGCACTTACAAAAACACTGTCTGATGCCTGCAAAGCCTCATAAGCTGCAAGGTTGGCATAGGCATAAATCCGACTTGCTACTGGAGGGGGGAAGTTGTCTTCAGAGATGGTTTCGATTAATCGACGATTGAGACGATGGATCAAATTGGGATCGTATTCCCGCGTTTCAACGGTTTGTTGACAGGAAATAATTAGGCCACAAAGGCCAAGGATGAGCCAAGTATGAAGCGCTTTCATATAGCAAATGTAGCATCTGTACCTCATTATGAAAAAATCTCTCATGGCAAAAAAGCAGAGAGCGATTTGCAATTGTCAATAAATTGTTGGTCATTTGATTTAACTAAACAGTTAAACTGTGTAATCAGAATGCCAGAAGCGATAGAGACTAAAGAGAAGATCATTGAGGCTGCAAGGGAGATTTTTACTCAAAAAGGCCTAGCTGGGGCCCGTATGAAGGAGATCGCAGAGAAGGCTGAAATCAATCAGGCATTATTACACTATCATTTTAAAACCAAACGAGCGCTTTTCGATGTGGTATTCCAACGGCAAGCTTTTAAGATGTTTGGGGTGATCAGAAGTGTGGTTTTTTCTGATAAGGAGCCACTTGAAAAGATAGACGATTTGGTAGCGGGGGAGCATGAGGCGATGAAAGACTTTCCTACGCTTCCGCTATTTGTGCTATATGAAAGCATGCAAAATCCGGACTTGATCACTGAATTTACCAAGGATAAACCTGTCCCCATGATGGTGCAAAAGTTTATGGGAGCCTTCCAGGCAGCGATCGATGAAGGGAAGTTGCGTGATGTTGATCCGAGACACATTATGTCAATACGATGTCCATGATCCTTTATCCCATGATTGCCAG
>CAZHOC010000494.1:0-5019 GCA_964534295.1 uncultured Bacteroidia bacterium
GCTAAATTCTTGTAAAGACAAGCCTTTGCATCGAAAGCGAACCTCTTCAACGGCTTCGACTTTGTTTTGTAAGATTGGGGCGAGGCGAGCCCGGCCTACCTGCAATCGAAGGCTGCTATTTTTTCGATCGGAAAAGAGCAGGAAAGGCATCTGGCGAGCTTAGGTCAAATAGGTTTCGCGAAATTGGCGGAGCTGTTCGTTAGTCCCGATGATAAATAAGCGATCTTTAGAATCTAGCTGCTTTTGGGCGCTCGGATTCAGTTCTACTGGCAGATTACCTGTTTTACGCCCTAAGACCAAGACCCCTGTTTTGGAGCGCAAATCTAGCTCAACCAAGGTTTTGCCTATAAGCATATCATGGGCTTCACATGAGACCACCTCTAGATGCAGTTTATTCACTCGGCTATCCCCCGAGACCATTTCGAGAAACTCCACTAAGGCTGGTCGAGTGAGCACATTAGCCATTTTACGTCCGCCTAGTAAGTTGGGGATGATTACTTCATTGGCGCCGGCTCTTCTCAGTTTAGAGACAGAAGATTCCTGAGAAGCACGGGCCACGATCTTAATGCGAGGATTCATCTCCCGAGCCGTGAGGGTGATAAAAACGTTTTCTGCATCGGTAGATAAAGCGGTGATCAGACCTTTGGCTTTATCGATATTGGCATTTTCTAGCACATCATCGTGAGTAGCATCTCCTTGGAGGATCAGGGCTTCTGGTTCATGCTCCAAAAATTCTTGGATCACCTCCTCATCTTCCTCAATGATGAGATAGGCAGTTTCCTGAGCTCCCAGTTCTCGAGCGACTTCTCTACCATTACGGCCAAGACCGCAGATAATAATATGATCGCTTAGTTTCTCGATTTGCTTGTTCACCTGATACTTTTTGAAAAAATGCTGGAATTCGCCCTCGATCACAAAGGTGCTGATAGTTGTAATCGCATAGACAAATATGCCCGCACTAATGGTGATCAGAAAGATAGAAAATATTTTCCCACCGCCAGAAAGCTCGCCTAAGGTACCAAAGCCTACTGTGCTCATGGTAATTACGGTCATATAGGCTGCGTCCAACCAGTTGTAATCTTCGATCAGGTGAAATCCAATGATTCCAATGATCGAGGTAACGAACAGGAGTACCAACGAACCATAAACTTTCCTAAAGCCTAGACCTTGCTGCATAGGGCGACCAATTTGTCTAAAGGTAACTGACTAATAGCTGCTTAAAAATAGCCCCTAAGTTTGGACATTAAAATAGAAAATTCTACTTTTGTCTTCCCTCTAAAACGGGGCATTAGCTCAGCTGGCTAGAGCGCCACACTGGCAGTGTGGAGGTCAGCGGTTCGACTCCGCTATGCTCCACTAAAAAGCAGTTTATCAAAAGATAAGCTGCTTTTTTTACGTTGAGATTGAACCTCTCCCCCACTAGCATGTACTTCTGTGAAACTACCTATACATGTTTCGCAACTACTTCAAAGTTGTCTTCCGCAACTACTTTAAAAATAAACTGTACGCTAGTCTTAATCTTATTGGTCTCGCTATCGGCTATACCGCCACCTTATTGATTGGCGCCTACCTGATTCATGAGACTTCATACGAGAGCTTCAATAGCAAGTCTGATCGAATTTTCCGAACAGCCCATCATTCCTATTCCAATAGCGGCTTTGAATCTCATTGGGCAAGAACCCATTTGGACTTTATCAATGAGCTTCCCAATGACTTTCCTGAGGTGGAGCATCTGATTCGTTTCCAAAATCATCAGCGGCGCTACATACGCATCGATCAGCAAAAGTTCCGTGCACCTCATACCTATATGACCGATGCGGCAGTTTTTGAGGTATTTGATTATAAACTCCTTAGAGGTAATCCGGCCACTGCCTTAAAGGAGCCTCATTCAATTGTCTTGACGGAGAAGATTGCAACAAAATATTTTGGCTCAGAGAATCCAATAGGCAAGGAGCTTTTCATCGTCGGCGACTATACCACCGATGAGGTTATGTATACGGTTTCTGGTGTAATGGAGGACCTTCCCAGCAATACGCACATGCCAATCGATATCCTCCTTTCCTTTCCCAATCCCGAGGCGAGAAGCTGGTGGGCCTATGTCTATATCTTGCTCCAAGAAGGCAGCAAGATTGAAAACATAGAAGCCAAGATGGATGATTTTTTTGCAGAGCATAGCCCTGAAAACCTTAATGGCAGGACAGAAATTGAATTTCAAGCCTTAAGTGATATTCACCTCAATTCACATTTAGCTCGCGAAATCGTACCCAATGGGGATCAACTTTACGTCAAGGTATTTCTGTTTGTAGGGATCTTCATTTTGCTAATTGCTTTAATCAATTACCTCAACCTCAGCAGTGCCTTAGCTATCGGGCGCTCCAAGGAGGTGGGCATGCGTTTGGTTTTAGGCGCTAGCCGCGAACGCTTAATTCTGTTGGCCTTGGCTGAGTCGATCTTTTACAACTTATTGGCAGCAGTTTTGAGTCTTGGCCTTAGCGCCTTGGTGATGCCTTACTTCTTAGAGCTAGTAGAAATCCCTAGCCTTATTGCTCCCTTAACGCTAGTTGCCAGCCTATTGGGGCTTGCGATTATCGGAGGATTGCTTGCAGGCATCTATCCGGCATTGGTATTAGCTTCTTCCACCTCAGCGGGTATCTTCAGGGGGGGCAAAGCCATCAAATTTGGGCAAAATAAAGCCGCCTATCGATTCAAGCGAATCTTGGTTGGTATCCAATTTGCGGCTGCTACCCTCCTCTTAGTCAGTACTTGGATCGCCCAAAATCAGGTTCATTTCCTTCACAACAAGCAACTGGGCTTAAAAACCGATCAGATTTTGGCCATTCCTGCTGTTCCCAATCCGGTTACGGATAAGTATCCCTTGTTCCGCGAGCGGGCCAAAAAAATCCAAGGCGTCAAAAGTGTCACCGCTTGTATGGAAGTGCCCTCAAGAGAAATCCGAGACGTGGGTCCAACCTTTATTGTTGGAGGGAATCAAGATCCGGAAAAAGCTCCTATGCTAGACATGCAGGTGATCAGCGCAGACTTTTTTGAAACTATGGGCATCAAACTATTAGCCGGAGAAGATCGCTCTGCAGATTATGCCTTTCAGCCACCACCACAGTTTGGCGAGGACTTAACTCCTAATCAATACCTAGAAAATCAATCCAGACGCTACCTAATCAATGAGGAAGCCATGAAGCAATTGGGTTGGCAAAGAGCAGAAGATGCTATCGGCAAGCAGATCAGTTGGTCTATTGGCGGCTTTGAACTCGCAGCAGGTCCAATTACTGGGGTAGTAGAAAATGTTCACCAAGAAACGCTCAAAAATAAAGTCGACCCCACCATTATGGTAGTAGAGCAAATATGGCTTCGGACCTTTTTGCTGAAAGTAGAAACAAGCAACGCCTCCCAAAGCATTGCTAACATCCAAAATACCTGGAACGAATTATTTCCAAACTATCCGTTCGAATACCAATTTGTGGATGAACTCTATGACGCTCTTTACAAAAATGAGCGTACCCAATTAAGTCTCCTCATTTACTTGAGCATGATTGCAATCCTCATTGCTTTCTTGGGGCTATTTAGCCTAGTTGCCTTTTCCATGCAGAGTCGCATGAAGGAAATTGCCATACGACGAATTACGGGCGCAGAGTTTAGCGACCTACTTTACCTCATCAGTCGAGAATATCTACTAGTGCTAATTTTAGGCAGCCTAGCGGTCATTCCTTTAAGTTACTTTGGTTTGAAGGCTTGGCTAGAAAACTTCGCTTATCATGTAGATATCTCCTTCTTGGCTTATGTTTTTTCCTTACTAGGACTAATGGCCTTAGTATTAACGACTGTAGGTATGCAGACCTTTCTTAACAACCGCCGTAATCCTGCGGAGATACTGAGAGAAGAATAAAAACATGGTCCTTTTCCTTGATGCTATGAATCAATTTTGACCTGATCCGGTTATGGCTTTGGTCTGTAATTTCCCATTATTCCGAAATCGATTTCGACAATTATCTCTAAATCCTTACATGCAGCTACTACCTTTTTCTGTTTAAAATATGCGTGTAAGCTTTTCTCCTTCGGAGAACGATTATTTCATCCGTCTAAAATATTTACCCAACTGTGATATTGGGGCAAAAAAAATGCGGGACCAAAGTCCCGCATTATATGCATTCAATTTCTTTTCATTAAGCGACATTGGCCGAACCAGATTCGCCAAAGCGTCCAGACTTAGTCACTGGAATCAGATAATCATCACGTTTCTTAGGATTCTTGGACCATATCCTTCGACCTAGATCACAAATATAAGTGAGGCCTTCCATAATTTCCTTCTCAATGCGTTTGGATTCACGTTTATTGTACAGGTTTATTGCCTGAGAAGGTTGTTGAATGTCTTGCTCAAAATGTTCACATTTGTGCGCTAAAGCGACGATAAAACTGGCGTTGAGGCCATTTTGGGTAAATTCAGCTAGGTCTCTAGCTGCTAATACCAACTTTTCGTTGCATAAACGAACCAACTCTTGACGCGAAAGCTGCAATAGTCGGTTTTTGGACTGAGACTTCATAGAATATGGGTTTATTACCTGTACAAAAAAAGCTCTATCCTTTGAGGGATAGAGCTGGAAATTTTTTGATATATGATCAGAAAAATCAATTCACTCTATCCCGGGCGACATTTGTTTCAAACAAATCACCTGTTGTTGATACATGAAATAACAATGATTTCGTAGTGTTCGCATCTCCTTTGTTACAATATCAATGATAATCAATTTGTAAGAAAAAATCAAACAAGAACGAGACAATTCTAATTTATCGTTCTACGTTATAGCACATAAACATTTTACTCAAATTGTTTAATTTTTATTACTATAAAATATCTATCTGCCGTTACCCTTGTACGGGACCAAATCTCAATAGTTGTGAAAAAGACTTTAATCTTCTTTGGGCTACTCTGTGGCCTAAGCTTTTCTCTGTTTTCCCAAAACACTCCCACCCCAACTGATCTATACTGCGCCTGGGAAAGCGTCA
>CAZHOC010000495.1:0-5013 GCA_964534295.1 uncultured Bacteroidia bacterium
TATCAGCTCCTTTCGCTTCTACCTCAAAACCTGTTTCTAAGGCCTTTAGAAAATCAGCGGTACTGTGTCCATTCAAATCTTTGACTACCCGATTGTAATCAATGATAGAAAGTTGATCGTCAGGGAATAGCACGGCCATAAAGTAATTATAGCCTTCCTCTCCCGTATGATTCGGGTTCGCTTCGCGAAACTCCTTGCCTACAAGTGCGCCTGCAGCCGTCCGGTGATGGCCGTCAGCCACATAGGTGTGAGGTACTTTTTCAGCAAATAGTTTAGGGACTGCTTCGCAGAACGCTGGGTCCGTAACTACCCAAAGTGTATGTTGAATCCCATCTTCTGCAGTAAAATCAAAAGCAGGCTCTCCTTTTACGGCTTCCTCCAAGATTTTGTCTAAGTCTGCTTGCTTAGGATAGGCAAAGAATACGGGCTCTGCATGCATACGACCGGTGCGGACGTGCTGCTTACGATCTTCTTCCTTATCAGGACGAGTCAACTCATGCAACTTGATGGTCCCATCAAAATAGTCGTCAATGGCTTCAAGTACCATAAACCCGACCTGCTTATGGCCATTCATGATCTGCTGGTAGACATATAGGCTTGGCTCGGCGTCTTGCTTCATAACGCCATCAGCAATCATTTGCTTGAAATTATCACGTCCTTTTTCATAGACTGGCATTCCGTAGGGATCTGCGTCTTCAGGTAGGTCGATTTCTGGCTTGATGACTCTCAAGAAAGAGTGGGGATTCCCTGCTGCTTCGATGCGGGCTTCAGCTGCATTGAGGACATCATAAGGACGGGAAGCTACTTGGGCAGCAAACTCGGGGCTTGGGCGATAGGCACGAAAAAGTTTGATCTTAGCCACTGGGTATAAAATTTATTGATTAAGAATTTTTGCGTTCAAATTCGGAACGAAAACCCACTAGGGCTTCTACTCCTGCCAAGGGCATGGCATTGTATAAACTAGCTCTGAGGCCTCCAACGGAGCGATGACCTTTCAAAAATAACAAGCCAGCTTCCTCTGTCTGGGCCACCAATTCACTTTCCAAATCTCTATTCTCAAGATGGAAGGTAACGTTCATCAGGGAGCGATCGGGTGCTGCGACATTGGCGTGGTAAAAATCAGAGCTATCTAAGAAATCATATAGCAGTTTTGCTTTGGCTTCATTACGGGCTTGCAAGGCGGGTACACCGCCTTGGGCCAAGCCCCATTCAAATACCAAACCTGCGAGGTAAATCGCATAGGTGGGAGGAGTATTGAACATGGAGCCTTTGTTGGCGTGTGTCTCATAGTTGAGCATCGTAGGACATATATCTAGAGCATGGCCGACTAGGTCTTCATGGACAATCACGATTGTTAAGCCCGAAGGGCCAATATTCTTTTGCGCTCCTGCATAGATCAACCCAAAGTCTTCGACTCGATATTCCTGCGAAAGGATATTGGAAGACATATCAGCTACCAGCGGGACTTGAGCGTTCTCCGGTAAGGAAGGCAAAAGCGTCCCGTAAATAGTATTATTGGTCGTTATATGAAGATAGTCCGCCTCTGGGTCCAATTCTACCTCTTCCCATTTGGGAACATAAGTGTAGTTTTTGTCCTTAGAAGAAGCGACTACGCGAGCACTTCCGTATTTGCTAGCTTCCTTGATGGCTTTGGCAGACCAGGAGCCTGTGTCTAGGAAGTCCGCCTTCAGCGAACGTCTAAACAAATTGAGCGGTACCATCGAAAATTGAGTCCATGCACCGCCTTGTAAGAAAAGGACCTTATAATCTGCGGGAATCTGCATCAGCTTACGTAGGTTAGCTTCTGTCTGGGCGATGATATCCCCAAAGATATTTCCTCGGTGGCTCATCTCCATTACAGACATCCCACTTCCCTGATAGTCCCGTAATTCTGACTGAGCCTGCTCCAATACTGCAGGGGGTAACATGGCAGGGCCAGCAGAAAAATTATACACTTGTCGAGGCATCTTTTCGTTCATTCTAAGAATGCGTGAAATTAGACGGTGATCTGGTCAATTCAAAAGCGAAAAGTGGCCTTTCACCCCAAAGTTTCGTATTGTGGCATATTGCTTGAACCAAATGAGAATAAAACACAGTAGTTAACACAAAATATGGCAAGAAACACGCTCACACGTCTCTGGGAACTTATCGGCCTTCGCTACAAAAGTCATCCTTGGCATGGCGTTCAAATCGGTCCTGATGCTCCTGAAGAAGTAACCTCCTTTATTGAGGTAGTACCGACAGACACCGTCAAATACGAAGTCGACAAGAAGACTGGTTATCTCAAAGTTGACCGCCCTCAGAAGTTTTCCAATATCGTACCTGCGCTCTACGGCTTTGTCCCGCAGACCTATTGTATGGACGAAGTGGCGGAGTACTGTATGGAGAAAACGGCTCGCGAAGATATCGTTGGAGATGGAGACCCGCTGGACATTTGTGTCCTCACAGAGAGAGACATCACGCATGGTGATATCTTGGTGCCAGCTATTCCAATTGGTGGCTTCCGCATGATCGATGGGGGAGAGGCCGACGACAAAATCATTGCAGTCCTCAAAGGCGATGAGGTCTATGAAGACTGGAAAGATATTTCTGATGCTGCGCCTGCCATCATTCGTCGCTTGAAGCATTACTTCCTCACTTACAAGGAGAATCCTGATTCTATGGGAGATGGCCCTCGTTGCGAGATCACCCATACTTATGGGCGAGAGGAAGCGCTAGAGGTAATCCGCCGAAGCATGAATGATTATCGTACGCGTTTTGGTAAGCTTGAAAACAAGCTATCCGTTGCGACGCTAGAAATGATCAACTTTGGTCAAAGCTGGCAAGAAGCACTTGAGGAAGGTAGCTGAAGGTCAGGCTCCGGTATAAGCCTCAACTAAAGCCGCTGCATAATAATGGGTCCAATGATCTGTGGTATCTACGGTCGCCATTTCTTTTTCCAGACGTACTAGCTCATAAACGATTTGTGCCTGAGTCAAACTTGTACCTAATAATTGGTTGAGTTTGGCTTGGGCATAATTTGCATACCAGAGAGGCCATTCAGGGTCATCGCCATCGACTGCGAGAAAAGCCTGATGATGCGCTTTACCTGCATCCATCAATAATTGGGTAACTTGAGAGCTGAGATCCATTTGGGGATGTTTTGAAATTATAGCTTCAATAAGTACAAATCATCTTCTTGTAGCTGTCCGTTGCCCGACTGCAGAGCCAAGTATATCTTCTGTACCCCAGCTACATAGAGTTCCGTTTGTCGATTGATTGGGATATGATCTCGCTGAGGATCGCTTCGATCCGTCATGACAGCATAGCGGCCTGCATTGTAGGCCGCAATGGCGAGAATCTGACTCGTATAGGGACCATGGCCACGTTTGCGGAAGAAATGAAAATCAGAGGATAGTTGTCTCGTCCCCTCATCCAGATTATAAGCTGGCTCAAAGCGGCGGTCGAGGGCGTAGATACTATCCGCTGAGCTAGCAGCTGCAATCTTTAAGAGCTCAGCTTGGTATAGTTCGCCCCAAGCTACTTGGGATTTACCTTGATAGATTCTGCCTGCTGACTTGCGCGCTTTTTGATAGCCTCGATAAGCATCGCTAAAATAAGAGCCCTCCCTTGGCATCAGTTGCATCAAACCCACCGCGCCAGCATAGGAGACATAGCGTTCCACGAAGTGTGACTCCTTAATCATAACCGCCTTTGCTAGCATCCAATCCAAATCATGCCTCTGGCCAGCTTCCTGCAACAAGCTATCCCATTTGGCATAGTCAGGAGATGAGCGTTCCGCGACCAGCGTATCCGCAACCATAAGCTCGGAACTAAGGTCTGCTTTAGGAGCGCTCTGGCAAGCTGCGATTAGAAGAAAAAGGATCGGGAAATAGCGCATTACCAATAAAAGCTTGTGCCGAGGCTGAGCATCATAAATTGTCGAAAACGAATTCTACTTTCTACTTGAAATAAGTGTCCGTTTTGTCCATGATAGATGTAACCCAAGCTGCCAAAAAATAGCTTAGGATTAGACTCCCATCGCAAAAATCCTACTTCTCTAAATTCAGGGTAATTGAGTTCATCACTTTGGCCAAATAGGATCCAATCATAGCCCACATTATAAAACACACTATTGTCTGCCCAGCGAAACTGATGCTGAATAATGGGGCTGATCCTAAATGTATTAAAGGGGGATAAAAAAGGTTGATCACTCACCTGTGCAAGTCGCCAGGCCTGATGGTATACGCCATCAATTTGCAGGGCAAAGCGATCATGGGTTTTGGGGATCTGCCAGCGTACGGAAAGTCCTGCTTCCCAGCCCGCTTGATTGCCCGTCGCTGTGGGTAAATCAGTTGCAAAAGGGGTAGTAAAAGCTGCTTTTACGCCAATTTGAGGCCATTGAAAAGGACTCGGAGGGGGAGCCATCTTTTGGTAAGGGATCTCTAGACAGTGGTGATAATCGATGACGGCTTGGGTGAGGGCACCTTCGGTGAACGCATAGTCTTTTACATTTTTTGCGAGCTCCATACAGCCCATCAGCGATTTTTGTAGGGTAGGCAAATAGGCATAATCGGAGCGTGTCCGGGTGATCCTGGCAGCATCTAGCTCTTGATAGGTACGATTGATAAGCTCGGTTATCTCTCCGCTTGAATTTTCGATGTAGAAATGCTCCGTTAGCTTGTCATCCTTCACTTTATAAAGACTGACTCTACCGAGAAGGATACTTTGCAAAAACAGCCAGCGAGTCTCCACCTTGCGGTCAATCTCCATTTTCAATTGCCTCGAGATATGCCAGTAACCTTCTTCGAGATTCCCAAAGGCAATTAGCTCTGCTGCAGATATGCGTTTTGGTTGCTTACTGATCGGGTCTTGGTAGAGCAGAAAGGGTTCCTCTTTCCACGAGAACTGAGCCTGATACTCACAATCCAGACTATCGCCCTCGCTAAAGACAATGGTACCTGCTTGAAAGTCTTGGGCCGATAGAAAAAGGGGTATGGCTATTAGCCACAAAATGACGAATGTGTTTTTCAT
>CAZHOC010000496.1:0-5013 GCA_964534295.1 uncultured Bacteroidia bacterium
TGTCTTGATCGGCTTCTTCGGTAATAACCAGATTCGCGACGGATTCTGCACCAGTGGCAAGATTTTCACGACCCGTAAGATCACGCTTGAGTTGTTGGCTAAAGTTGAGTAAGCTCTCAAAAGCCTCATCCTGACCTGCGAGCATTTCTAGCAGCTTGGTCAGACGCATTTGCTCCATGGCTTCGTTGGAAAGCATCGCCTTTTGCAAAGAGCGTCCAATTTCTTGGGCGGCATGCCGAGGATGCAAACTGGCCATAGAGAGTTGCTGATGAATCTCTTTAAGCCGAGGATCAGCATTTTGTAGGTCTACTTGCTGACTGTATTGATGGAGAAATTGGGCGAGGGATTGGACTCTTTGGTGCCCAAAACGTTTGTCCTCCTGCAATTGGGCTAGGAGGTATAGTCTTAACTTGGGATCTATTTGATACAGCTCAAAGCCAACTTCTTGGCAAAGACCAGAAAGAATCAAATCAGAGACTACCATATTGGGCAGTTCTGCGTTTTGATTGAGCGTTCCGCGCAGCGGGTATAACCTAAAATTGAACCAAATCTGATAAAGTAGATCCGGGCTAAACAGCATCGGAAAAGCCGCATGTTGTAAGAAGAGCTGATGCCCCTCATAATCCTGCCCATAGTGCTTTCGCGAGCGCTGGTAAAAACGCCGCAATTGCTTCTCTTGTCGAGCCGATATGACAGGTAAACTCATTGGCTGCGATTCGTTTTTCCTCTGAGGGCGTTGATGGCTTGCTGCATCCCCAATTCGCTCACTTCATACATAGGCAGCAAGAGTTTATCGATGTATTCAGCACTAGTGCCTTCCCATCGACTACGAGGGACGGGGTTTAGCCAAACAATATGTTGCCCAATTGCCTTGAGCTGATGCAAGGCTTTTTCGGTTTGAATGATACGTTGTCGATCATAGCGACCTCTGGCTGCACCTCCATCGCTGATAATCAAAATCCCTGCCTTACGGTGGCGATATAGAGGAATTAGGGATTGGATTTGATAGGCCTTAGTTTGATCAACATCATGAAAAAGCTGAGGACCAGGTACATCGTGAAAATAGAGTACATTGGGTGCCTTGCCTTCTGTTTGGGGAGCAGAAGCCAATACTTGCTGAGCTAGCTCATGGAAAGCTACCATAGAGCCCTCATAATCGATCAAAAGCAATAGGCGGGCCAGTCCTACTTTTTGCTTATGGAAAGCGATTTTTTCTAAACGGCCTGACTTGGCGATGTTTTCTACCGTTGCCTTGATGTCAATTTCATCACTAGGGCGATCTTCAGTTCGATCGGGAAGATAGCGCCAAGATTGAGTGAGTTGGCGATTACTGATGGCCTGGTATCGTCCTTGGAAAATAAAGGATTGCGCTTGCAGTTGAGATTGAAGCTGCTCTTTGGTTTGCAGGTTTTCACCAGCAAGTTCGGCGCTACTGGCTATACTAAGGTGAACAAAATTACCCTCTGTAGGAGTATCCTCTTCTTCAGTAGCTGAGTTCTCTGTTTCGCTTTCAAATGAGCTTTGATCATCCAATGGATCTTCCCCCTCTTCGATGGGATTATCTTCTTGTTGTTTTGTTTGGAAGGCTGGATCGTTTTCCTCCGGAGTGCTAGGACTAGGCTCTGGCAATGGGGTTTGTTTTGCATCGGCCAAGGCTTGGTAAAACTGCTCTTGAAACAACTCCCAACTCTGCCCAGGCTTAAACCAAAGCGTTCGGCAAAGCCGCAGCAAATCCGTTTCACTCTTCAATCCAAAACCTCCATTTAAGGCCTCTAATAATAAGCCATAATCCGATACCCCTAACGCAAAATTGGCTTTGCGTAAGGCCTGAAAGAATCGATATAGAGGTAAAGGTGGCATCAAATATTAAGCAACGATTATTTCTTTTCGGGCAAGATTGATAGTACTGCCTCCCAGTTTTTGAGGAGGACTTGGTGGAGTGGTAGTGGCACCTTCGGTGAACGCTTAGCCAGTTCATCGATCGTATTTTTGACTGCCTGCTCTATGGCTTGGCCATCAATCTTCAAATTGTTTTGATGCTGGTGTTGCAGGGCGTCAAACCAGTCGATCAGCTCGGAGGTAGAGAGTTTTTTCTGACTGAGACCTTGAATCAAGCGTTCGCGAAGCATAACAAATGCTTTGATGCTATCATCCTTAAGATTATTGGGGGCTTCATCAAATAGGCCATCCAATATTTGACGTAGCTGAGGCTCAAGCGGAAATTTGATATAATGAAAAAGACAGCGCCGCAAAAAGGCAGGTGGTAATTCCTTTTCATTATTTGAGGTAATGATAATCAAGGGAGAATCTGCCTTGAGCCGCTTGGTATAAGTCTTGGTCTCCGGAATGTAATAGGTCGTTTTATCCAATTCCAACAATAAGTCATTGGGAAAATCGATATCGGCCTTATCTACTTCGTCAATCAGTAAGATTGCAGGTTTATCAGCGCTAGAAAGGTCAAAGGCTTTGCTGAGTGGGCCTTTACTGATGATATTATTCTTTAGGTAAAATTCTTCTAGCTCTTTGCCTGCAAGTTGCAGTTGCTGGCGTAAAACATCAGAGTCCTTTTCTAGCTCGGTAAGACGCAAACGAGCAATAGCATCAAAGGTGTAGATTCCTTCTTTGGCTTTGGTAGTGGATTTGACGTACCAGGGCACCAAATATTTGTGGTAGTCAGCCCCGTGAAATTCGAAAGCCACGGCCTCGGCGAGTCTGGTTTTGCCGCAACCGGGTTCGCCCATCAGCAGGAGAGGACGCTTTAAATAGCGTGCGAGATTAACTGCTTCTACCAAATCTGGATCTGGAAAATAGGGATCAATCTCTTTGACTCCGTCCCTAAGAAAGGGCTTTTGTAGTGCTTTGCCTTCGTATTTCATATTGTCAAGCTTAAGGTTCCAGTATCCACTGACCTTGTCCGTTTACATCAAAATAAAAATTAAAAGTATCACAGATTTTTTCCATAAATGCCTCTGGTGGCATCTTTCCTTCTGCTCCTAACCAGGCTTCTTTTTCGGCCTCGTCTAAGATTGAGAACTGATCTATAAATAGGCTTTTTTCTTCATTGTAATCCCAATCTAACCAGCGATTAAATTCTGATAAATTAATGTCTGGTATGTCGGGCAGCAGCAGAATTTTGCTATGATCGGCTATGTCGGGAATTTGTTGGATAAATCGAGGATCACCTTCGCTCATAATCTCTCCTTCCTCGATCAGTAATAACACAAGTTTATGAAAATTCTGTTCTCCTGATTGAGCTTTCAAATCTTCAAGTCGTCGGGCCAGTGGTTGCCAAAACTCCTCCATAAAAGGGGTGAAAAAACCATTGTGCAAAAAGTCGTATACATCGTGAATTCTAATCAATACTGGCCCATTTTTGAGTCGCTCGAGTAGTTTTTGACTGATTTTCTCTATCTCACTAGCTAGGTCGTCAAAGCCTCGGCCAAAACGTAGCACCTTTTTGATTTCTTCAATCAGTTCTGATTGCGTGGCAATGCGAGGACCTAATTGGATGGAGCGTGGTAAATCCAAACCGCTCATCTCGTTGAAAGCTGTCAGCCGGTTGTTTGCCAGCCAAGTTTGTCCATAATGTGGAGGGCCATGGATGAGAAATGCTCCAATATCATGTCGCAATAAGTAGCGACGAAGGAGCGTTATGTGTTTGCTATAGTTTAGCTTCTCTAGCCTTTGATAAAGGTCTTTTGTTTTTTCTTGGTGTAGCTCATGTTCGCTTTCCTCTTCGAGGAACGGTAAGTCTTTTAATTTCCAATCTAAGGCTGCCTCTTCCCCAGCTTTGACATAAAGGTCCCATTCCAAACCATCGGATTCTTCCTCCCCATTATCATAAAAAAGGTTACGGTTACCCGTATAGTTGTTGGGGAACTCCCCTTTGGCTTCAAGCGTAAGGGCCGCCTTTTTGAAGGCATCGCCTATACACATATCCGAGGCCAAGGCCCCGTAAAACTCTGCGCCCAGCTTTTGGGCTCGGCTATCATTCACCGGAACCGAAGTGGCAATCACAATTTTGACGCCATTTGCCCAAAAGGCCTCCACTTGTGCCTTGGTGGCACATCCGTTGAGGAAAACCAATTTGATGTTGGGCAAAAACTGAAATAAGGCAGCTACGCTTTGGGCGTGATTGACCCCATCAGCTAGGTGCAAAGCTTTGTCTCCGGCATGACCGCCATAATGAAAAATGAAGACTCGCTCTCGGAGCTCATTGATCATGGCCGATATCTTGGCCAAATCAGCGCTCATTCGAGGACGAATCTCCAGTCTTTTTTTATCCTGCCAAGGCAGCAAAGCTTCATGTATGGCATCCATCTCCTGTCCCAGCTTCGCAAGATGATTGGAGCTGATTTGGGCAAAAGCAAGGAATACCAGAGGAGTTTGCCTCATGCAGGGAATATTGGTCCACTATTTTACAAAACCTGCTTCAATTCTGCCACACTGTCCTCGTGGGTAAAATAAATCAGGTGATGAGAGCCTACCTCAATATGTTTCACTCTTTCATCTTCTGGAAGATGGAAGATACTGGCTAGTTCGACTGCAATGTCGTTGTCCTTTTTCCAATTGGCGAGATTACCGATTCCGATGGTCAAACGCTCCATCAAACTTGCGATAGACCCTCCGTCAGCGCCTTTATAATTTCTCACATTGCCACCGATGATGATATAGGGCGTTTTGGGCGGATCTTGAGCATTGAGCTCATTGAGTATATCGGAGTCTGCGTCCATCTGAGCCAAGGTCTTGTTAAGTTGACGGCTATCGTTCAACCAATGCATCAAATAAACCAAAGGAGCCAAAAACGGACTCTGGAAATTTGCGGCTAAGGCAATCAAAGCTGGAATCGCAGGGGCCAGTTTCGCGAAAGGAGAACCAGCGTTCGGCGTGCCGAGCATCACCAAACGATTGACAAAGCGATCACCATTTTCTTTTTCGATCATCCAGCGTGATACTAAACCACCCATAGAGTGGGCCATAATATCTAAGCCTTTGTCGTCTAAGCCTAGTTCT
>CAZHOC010000497.1:0-5009 GCA_964534295.1 uncultured Bacteroidia bacterium
ACTTAATGCATCATTTTCATTGAGGTTGCTCAAGGCCGGATTAATGACAAAGAATACATCTGTACTCGGTGCCGAAATTACTAGGCTAACGTCTTCGGTATTAGTCAAGCCTTGACTGTCCGTTACCCGAAGGGATACTGTATGAGTACCGACACCCAAGCCGAGTGTACCTAAATCAAGCGCCGTTACGGTAGGCTGAGCTCCTGTCGCGTCATCATAAGAAGCATCTCCGTTCAATTCCCACTCATAGGTGGTGATCGCATCTCCACAAGCAGCGTCTGGATCAGAAGACCCGCTGCCATCAAGTACGAGATCATCCCCCAATGTAATGGCATATGGCCCGCCAGCAGCTGCAATAGGGGCTGTGCTGGTAGTTACGACAATTGACTCAGTTTGAATTACACTAACAGCAGGATTTTGATCATCCGTTATGCGCAAGGCGGCTGTATAAGTGCCAATAGTGTTATAAGTATGAGTAGTCGTTGAGCCGGAGGCGTCTACAGTAAATGTATTGCCATCGTAATCAAAGTCCCACTCATAAGAAACAATATTGAAAGGTCCTGTATGCGAGGAGTTCGTGCCGTCAAAGCTTACTGCCGTACCACAATCTACTGGGTTGGGAGTCGCTTGGATGTCAGCAACCGGGGTGCCTGGAGGCAGTACCGTAAAGTTGACAATATCGGTCGCCTCTGGGTTGGTAAACTCTGTATGCCCACCTTCGGCAGCTACGATCACAATGGTATTACTACCTATCTGGATACCGTCAGCAGCACTTAGATCCCAGAACAACTGCCCCAATTGACTCGCAGTGGAAATGTGCGTCATCGGAATGAGGTTATTTGGATCAGGGGGATTAACATATAGGTGAAAGTGCTCATCAAAAGGATTGGTGAAAATCATGTTTTGAGCCGTCCATGTAAGGGTTACATCAGTGCTATTGACAGAACCTCCTTCTGCAGGGAAGGTAATATCTACATCTGGACCCGGAACGTTTACGCTTACCGTTTCAGTTGTCGTATTATTGTCAGAATCAGTAACTGTGGCTTGGAGTACATGTGTACCAGGCGCTAAAATGAGGCCATTGATACTAGCGCCAACACCACCAAAATTAGGAGCGGTAGAACCAACTGAACTCCAAACAAGAGCTGCTTCGAGCTGGCTGTCATCGTCCTCGACATCCGTAACAGTGGCACTAGCGGTAAACTGTACTCCTCGACCGAGAGTAGCGTTCGCCGAAGGCGCTGTAATGGTAATAACAGGCGAATTGACTACTACAGGATTGACTACTACCTGAACAGTAGTAGTAGTGGTCTCATTACAAGCATCTGTAACAGAAGCCGTGATGGTATGTGTACCCACTGTATTGAGGGTTGGAGTAATACTTGCTCCAGTACCAAGGGCACTTGGGCTTTCAAGATCAGAAGACCAGCTGACGACAAGTGTATTGTCATCATCTTCTACATCAGAAGCAGTGGTGCTAAGTGCTACACTTGCACCCGCAGTAATTGCACCCGGATTGGCTACTATGGCACTAAGGACAGGCGCGTTATTGGCTACGACATTAAAGGTTACACTAGCTGAGGTAGTATTGGGAGTAGCGTCGGTTACTTCGGCAGTGTAGGTGTAAGTACCTGCGGCCAAATTAGTAAGACTAAGGGTAGAACCTGTTCCTACTTCCGCACCTAGATCATCCAGCCAAACGATGACCGCGTCCATGTCTCCTTGTTCTGTATCCTCAGCATCCGCGCTTAGGTTAATGTTTTCGCCATCGCCTTCGCAATCAAGTAGGTCAACTACAGGATCGATAGCAATGGTAGGAGCTACATTGGCCGTAAAATTGGCGGTTTCTGTAACACAGATCCCGCTTAGCTTCGCATTGTCAACGGAGGCATTTAGATCTATATCCAATACCCCATCGATTACATTTACCTGATAGGTTTTGGTAAAGGCTGTCAGTGGTCCATAAGTATCGAACATATCAATCCCAGACTCTACTGTAGCACCTTCAATATCGACGCCAAAGACACGGTTGCCAGTACCTAGATTAGCTCCTTGGGCACCCGCCACGCCGACATAGAGTTCTGCGAAGTAGAGCTCAACCGTAAAGCTGCCATTACCCGTAGGGATTTCGTAGGAAAGCGGGTCTCCGAATTTTTCGGACTGGAAGAGGTCTTCTTCTCCGCTTCCCGGAACGGTACCATTAATAGCAGAACCTAGCTTATTGAAATTACTACCACTTGATACCAAATATGGATCGTCATCAAGGAAGCTGCGCCCAAAGGCGTTAACAGCAGGCTGGTTACCTGTATTGAGACAAAGTGGTAAGGCAACAGTGGTTTGATTGATCTGAAGAGTAGTGGATACCGTATTGGTATTACCAAAATTGTCTGTTACTAGCAAATCGACCGTGGTGCTGCCAAGGCCTAATCCGAGATTGGATAAATCGGCTGCGGTCAGGGTGGGGTTTGCACCAGTTGCGTCATTGAAGCTAGCGTCACCATTTAACTCCCATGCGTAGCTGATAATTGCGTCTCCACAAGCAACATCAGGATCAGAAGAGTTCGTACCATCTAGGGTGAGATCATCTCCAAGGTTGATGACATATGGCCCACCTGGATCTGCAGTTGGAGCGGCAGATGTCAGGTTAATCGTGATTACTTCTATATCTGTTTCCGGATTGCTTTGATCGTCGGTTACGCGTAGCGCAACGTCAATACTTGACTGGCTAGCATTAAAGGTATGAGTCGTTGTACTTCCAGTGGCATCAACATTAAAAGTATTGCCATCATAATCGAAGTCCCACTCATAGCTGATGATGCTAAAGGTGCCCCCACTAGAGTGAGAGGAGGCTGTACCATCGAAGGATACTTGCTGATCACAAGCGGCCGGATTTGGAGTCGGGGTAAAGGCCGCATTAGGAGTCGAAGGCAATGGGCCAACAAAGCAAATATCAAAGCCTTTGACGGCAGGATTCTGGGTGATTTTGATGAAATCTACATCCAGAGTGCCATCGCTGACAGATACCTGGTAGCTTTCTACTTTGGCAATATTGACATCAGCACCTGTAGGACCAGAAGGACGGTAGTTTGATTCAACAACTGTACCTTCAATTTCGATGTCAAATACCCGAGGATTGTTAATCTCGTTGTTCCAGTTTTCGTTGAAAAGGATTTTGACATCATAGACGCCATTACCAGTAGGGAATTCCCAGTTCATAATACTCCCTACTATGCCATCATAGTAGCGCTCTGTTTGGAAGAGCACATCCGGATAGCCGGTCGTATTTGAGGCCAAAGCTGTGTTGGCCCCAAAGGTTTTATCGATGGAAGTAGAGGTATAGTAGGGGGAAGGAGTACCCGTAGCGGCAGTCCCATTTGCAGTGCTGGTAGCTTGGTCTTCCGTAAAATCTCCATTGGGATCGACTAGATTAGCACCACCTGCGTTTACTCGGAAACTAACATTACAAGCTGGGGCTGGAACGTTTAAGCTAATGCTGATACTTGCATCTCCGCTTAATGGATTAGTACCATCATTGTCCGTAACGGAAGCTGTAATTATATGAGTGCCTGCGCTAAGGCTAGTAGTACTAAAACTCGCACCAGTGCCAATATTTCCATCGAGATCCGATGACCATGATAATGAAGCACTGAGGTCTCCCTCCTCAGCATCGGTGGCAGTACCACTAAAGCTGATATTGTCTCCTGTAAAGAAGGTAGCTAGATCCGCAGGGCTCGAAATACTCACTACAGGAGCAGTATTTCCCACTACGGGAACGCTAAGTTCAAATTCATCCACATTAGCACCACCACTAAAGTCAAGTCTAATGGTTTGTAGACCACTATTACTGAAAGTAACGGTGGTAGGATAATCCACATAATTTTGCCAACCTGTTTGTGTTACAGATACACTCCCTATAGCATTAAAACCGCCATTGTCTTCGGAAAGCGTAACAGTAGTGGTACCTCCATTGCCTTTACCGGCGCTTAGGCGAAAATCATAAGTGCCAGCGGTGGGAATGTTAACCCAATATTCTACAAAGTCACCATTTTCGATGTAACCAATATTTTGAACAGTGTTTGTCTCTATTGCTACGGTAAATGGCCCTTGTGGCGCGCTACTATTATACCAAGGAAGGGGATTATTGAAAGTATTTGCTTGAATGATGCTTGGCACTTGTTGAGCCACATCTATAGTAAACTCCTCAACAACCGGAGGATTCACCCCATCATTGGCGGTAACTCTCGCTAAATATGATCGGCCATCGCCTGCACCTGGTGTCCAGTCTAGGGTATAACTACCCGGAGTACCGGTAAAGCTGTAACCACTGATAGTCGTGGTAGGTACAGAAGTGGCAGGCGAACTCGTTACACTACCACCTGCACTTTTATCGAAAATTTCAATGGTTGCGCTTGGATCTGTATCGTCCGATACACTAACCGCAATATTGATATTGTCTCCTTCATTGACCTGAAGGTCTGCTAGAGGTGTGATGGTAGGAGGAGTATTGTTTGCTGGAGGATCGACCGTTAGAATAAACTCTTCTGTAATCGGAGCGCTAGTACCGTCGCTAATGATGGCATTGATGGTATAATTCCCTGCCTCGTTAACAGTTGGGGTACCTTCAATTTGACCGGTCCCGCTATTATAGCTGAGAGAGGCCGGAAGACCATTAAGGCTTACGCTAAGATTATCGTTTTCGGGATCGCTAATGTTAAGAGCGAGTGCTGCTGCAAGCAAGGCCTCAGTATTCAGGTTGCCGATATTTGAACTCGGCATTAGGTTGGCACTGCTTACCTCAGTTACACATAGGCCAGAGATTTTGCCATTGTCAACAGTTGCGCCACCGACTACCACATCTAAACTACCATCGGTAACGTTGACATAATAGGTACGGGTGATAGCGGTTTGGTTAGAAGCCAAACCATCTTTAATCGGATCAACTAAATCGTACTCATCTAGGATGAGATTCCCTTCAAGACTCACATCAAATACTCGCTTATTGGTAAGTG
>CAZHOC010000498.1:0-5007 GCA_964534295.1 uncultured Bacteroidia bacterium
AACATGCTTTCTACCCAGCGGGCCGCTTCGTCGGTAGTCTCCAGATTGGAACCCTGAGTGGTAAATATATCCACCATCACGATGGGCTTATCTGCCGCGGGGAAAAAGCTTACCCCTACCAGTGGGAACAAGGCCGCACTGCCCACCAATGATCCTACAGACAGAGCCAAAATCAACCATGGACGGCGTAAAGAGAATTGCAATGTCGGGCGATAAACCTTTTCGATGAGGCTTTTCATCCCTTGCTCCACCCGAGTGAGGGAAGCGTTCGGCGCAGGCGGCTTGAGCCACTTACTCGCCAATAGCGGAGTAAAACCGAGCGCCAAGACCAAAGAAGCCAACAAACTGAAGATCACAATCAGCGGCAGGGATTGGATAAATTCACCGGTACCCCCTCCCAATTGCGTCATCGGGAAAAAGGATAAGACGGTAGTTGCCGTAGCACTCACCAAAGCCCAACCTACTTCTGAGGTTCCTTTGATCGCAGCATCTTTAAGACTTGCACCTTCGGTGAGGTAACGATTGATATTCTCGATCACCACGATACCATTGTCAACCAGAAGTCCCAAGGCAATCACCAAACCGGCTATGGAAATTTGCTGCAAAGCGAAGCCACTTAAATCCAGCATATAGATGGCCGCAATGATGGAAGTCGGAATTACCGTACTCACAATCAGGGCATTGCGGAAGCCTAGGAAAAGAAAGATCACAAGGCCTACGAGCGCTATCCCTTGCAAAAGATTGCCAAAGAAGTCATTGATTCGAGACTCAACGGCTGGCGCTTGGGCAAAGACAGTTTCCATCTCCACATGAGCGGGCAGTTCCTCTTCGAAGGCACTGACAGTCGCCATCACGCGCTCATTGACTTGTAAGATATTTTCACCTGCTTTCTGAGTGATAGAAAGGAATACCGCTTTTTCCCCTTGATAACGACCCAAATACTGTTCGTCTTGATAGGCCATATACACTCTGGCGATATCTCTAAGGTGGATGATATTACCTTGTGCTCCACCGATGACAGTATTCGAAAGTTGGCGCGGAGCTTCATAGCCACCTGAGGTTTTGATCGCAAAACTGTAATCCCCTGCATCCAACTCACCAGCAGGGATGTTGCTATGATTGGCTTGCAAGATACCCATCACTTGCTTGAGCGGAATCCCTAACTGAGCCATCTTTTGTAGGTCCAAGGCGATACGTACCTCTTGCTCTGGATAAGCTTCTATCTCAACATCTCTTACCCCCTGTACCTTGTCAAAGCGATCTTCTAATTTTTCGGCCTGGCGTTGTAGTTCGCTATAGCTAGCCGTTGGTGAGACAAAAGCCAATTGCAGGATTTTCACCTCTTGGGGACTGACTTTGGTTACTTCGAGATTAAGGATGCCTTCCGGTAGCTCTTGCTCTACTGAACTTACTTGGGCCACGATCTCGTCATACTTATCGTCTACATCCACGTCAAACTCTGCATCAATCTGAATCACTGCAATACCATCTTCGATCCGGGTATTGACATCGGTGATATCTTCTACTTCTTTGATCGCTTCTTCGAGCGGGTCCACGATCAACTCTTCCATGTCCTTGGGGCTAGTGCCAGGATAAACCGTCAGCACTGTATAGCCAGGGAATTTGAGCTGAGGGTCCTCTGAACGAGGCATATTGAAGAAGGAGATCAGTCCAGTGCTGAGGATCATAAAGATCAGCACAACCACGAACTGATAATTCTCTATTGCTATTTTGGGGAGTCGCATTTTGCTAGATTAGTTGTTAGTGGTCAATGCGTCTGCTGGTTCCATAGGTTTGGGCGTGGCAATCGTAATTGCCTGCTCAGGACGAAGATACTTGGCCCCTCTGGTAACCACTTCTGTAGGTTCGCCCCATTCGCTGGCGGCAACGCTAAGCCACTCATCGTGAATCTCATAGTGCTTAATGGTGTGAAGTTTTACACTCTTGCCATCATCGGTTGGGATATAAAAAGCAGCATATTCCGGACCTGCTTCTACCAAAGCTCCCAAGGGAATTTGACGCATCTCTTGTTGCTCAGAAGGATAAATCGAAACATTGGCTACGAAACCATTTTTCAAGGCCGCAGGTACTTTAGTGAGGGCTAATTCTACTTCATAGGTACCACTCATAGGATCTGCTCCGGCGGCGATTTCACTTACCCTTGCAGGGAACGCTTGCTCGGGCCAGACGTCAAAGACAGCCTCCGCTTTATCACCCTTTTTGAGCCGCACCACATCCTTATCTGCCAAACCTACTTTGACGACTTGAGTACCTTGGGTTGAGGCGATATAGAGGATAGGACTACCAGGCCCTATGAGTTCTCCTTGCTCCGCAAAACGCTTTAACACTTTCCCACTAGTAGGAGCGTAAATGACAGCATGCTGTTGATTGAAACGGGCGATTTCGAGATTAGCCTCTGCCACTGCCTTGGCCGTAGTGAGGTCTTGGACATTTTCTAAGGTGGTTACGGAGTCTGTATAGAGCTTTTGTACTCTTTCAAGATCGCGTTCCGCTTTGCGCAAGGCCTCCCTAGCTTGCAATACCTGTGCATTGATCTCGGTGGCATCTAAGCGAGCGAGTACCTGTCCTTTGCGGACATTCCGGCCTTCTTCGGTGTAAACACCTTTGATGATTCCGCCAATTTTAAAAGATAAGCGCACTTCTTCTTGAGCGGCTAAGCGACCAGTTCCTACCACCGCATCTGCCTCCGAGCTGCTTTGGACCTTAGCCGTACTTACGACAATCGCCTCATCAGCTTTCGTGCTTGCCTCAGCTTGCGGTTGTTTATCTCCACAAGCAATCAAAAGTGCGAGTAGAAATAGTAAGGGTATATTTTTCATTTTTTTGGATTTGAAGATTTAGACCTCCCCTAGCCCTTCTTGCTTAGGAGGGAAAATGTGAGAGTATATTCGAATTTGTTCTTTAGCCTTTCTTTGCCCCCTTAGCTCGGAGGCTTTGGGAGTGATTAAAGCTTACCGCCCGTAGCATATTCAAGTTCTGCCAATTTGGCGAGCCAATCGTAGGTAGCGATTGTCAGATTTAGTTGGGCAGTAGTAAACTGCGTACGGGTATCGAGCAGGGCAAGCAATGATGCCTGGTCCTGTGCGTATTTTTTCTGAGTGATACGGAAGGCTTGTCTAGCGCTTTTGAGTCCAGCCTGCGAAGCGGCCACCGCTTTTTGAGAAGCTTGCATCTGGAAGAATGCTTCCCTGACTTGCAATTGGATTTGCTGTTCAAGCTGCTGGCGCTGGAGGCCTAACACTTTTTGATCTATCTGTGCTTGCTGTTGGCGGGCCTGGCGCTGGAAACCTTGGAAAACATTCCAGTTGAGGGAGACCAAAGCTAGCCAGTACTCTTGCTCACTGAAGTTGTAGCCAAAACCTTGGAAGCCCACATCTGCTACTAAGTTGAGCTGTGGGAGCAGGGAATATTTTTGCAAGGCTACGGCTTCTAGATTCGCGGCTTGAGCCATATTGATTTGCTCAATTTCGGCTCTTTGGCGAACCGCGCCGTTTTCGAGTTCGCCGAGGGCGAGAAACTCTGATTCAGGCTGCAGTAAGCTATCTATTTCAAGCGGCGTGTCTAAAGGACGATTAAGCAAAAAGTTAAGATAGGCCTGCGAAGTTTGTTGCTGCCGTTCGGCGGAGGCGACTTCCTGCGCCAACTTACTCAACTCATATTCAGCACGGTAGACCGCATCTCGCGTAGCTTTATCGTTTTCAACTAGGCGCTGATTGACCCGAAGAATTTCTTTTAGCAGCCCTTCTGTCTCAGAATAAATTTGTAGGACTGCGTCGGTTTGGAGATAGCCATAATAGGCCGTCTTGATTTCTTTGACGAGCTCTTGCTCATAGGCTTTCATATTGGCAGCCTCTACGCCAATCAAATGCTGCTTTGCCTGATAATTGAAATAGATGTCGCTATTGAAGAGGGGCTGTACAACCGTAATCTTAGTCTCTTGAAAGTTATTGGGAGCAAACTGCTCGTTGACGTTTTCAAGATTGGTGGGAAATTGCTCGCTACCTGTAAGCTGGTTGAGGGTCGCATAGACCGGATTGAGCAAATCACCAATCGGAAACTCTAAAGCTCGGCCACCGCCAGCGAGAGAATAGCTAGCCTGAAAATCTACTTTCGGCATAAAGAGACCTTTTGCTTCCCGCAAGGCTTGCCTACTTTTTTCAACCGAAAGGCTTCTTTGCTG
This sequence comes from uncultured Bacteroidia bacterium, assembly GCA_964534295.1. Taxonomy (GTDB): domain Bacteria; phylum Bacteroidota; class Bacteroidia; order J057; family J057; genus JBCAWW01. Next base: position 4,202 of record CAZHOC010000498.1, read on the forward strand.
CAAGCTGAGATTGCTTTTGATACCCGCATTGATATAGGATTCCAGTGGGCTTTGTGCTTTGAGTAAACCAAAGTTTCCGAGGAGTAATACCAATATGCTGATACCGATCAGTAGCTGACGGAGCTGAGCGTTCTGCGAAGCACGCTCCGGCAAACTCCCGATGGCACAAGCCTCCACGCTCTCTTCTGACTTAAGCGTTCGGCGAGGCCGGTAGTGATAGTTTCGTGTTAAATACATTTTTTATTATATGATCTTTTCTGAATATCGTTTATCGAATGAGCATTACATTTTTTCTGAACAGTGTTCAAACAATGGGTAAAAATTTTTAGCTGTCATAGGCTTCAATCATAGACTGAAGGGAAGCTAAACCCAACTGCCCGATATTTGCCTGTATCTCTTCTGGATACATTTTTAAACGTTCGCGGATGACCAAGGAGACCATACCGTGGACTGATGACCATATCAGGAATGTCAAAGCGTGCGCATCATGATCCTTCATCCGCCCACTCGCTTGAATATCTAATACTGTCTGGTGCAAAACCCCAAAAGTCATATAGCCACAATCCCAGCTATCAAGATTTTTTTCTGCATGCATCGGAGATCTGACGAGGAACATAAGGTCGTAGTCATCAGGATTTTCCATGGCAAACTTCCAATAAATCTGCCCCATGGTCTGAAGCCTTTCCAATGGATCTTTGATGCTTAGAGTCGCTTTGAGTAGGGCATACAACTCCTCAAAGCCTTGCTCGTGTACAGCATGCAACAACTCATCTTTGTTGTCGAAGTAGTTGTAGATCGTACCGGGA
>CAZHOC010000499.1:0-4997 GCA_964534295.1 uncultured Bacteroidia bacterium
ACCGATCTTCGCATTTTCCCCCTTCGGAGGGGGATTAAGGGGGAGGAATAGATAGATACTTGTATTTATACATGATATCAACCCGAAACACCCAGACTTATCCTCCTAAAAATGCCTAAATTTGAGGATTGTAGCCCTTGAGTTTAGCCTAATTAAAAAGCCATTAACTCTTATCTTAAACCATGAATAGACTTTTGATTTTATGCGTTGCTACTGCCTTGCTATTTAGCTGTAAAGGTCCAGAGGCTACCCCCATCACACGCTTTAATGTAGATGTAGCCTCATTTGCAGAGACTGATAGTGACCAAAGCATAAGCTTGACTTTTACCGCTGACGCAGTCGCCACTGAGGACCTCGCTATTTCCTATGAGCTACAAGAAAACACTGCCACCTTTGATAATGACTTCAGTGCCCAATCCGGCACCTTAAATATCCCCGCAGGCTCTGATAAAGGTTCCATAGAGCTAGTAATCAAAGGAGATACTCACCTTGAGTTAGACGAAAGCTTTGATCTTTTGCTCTACGGAGAGACGACCATCAAATACACCTTTACCATCAAAGACAATGATTCTGAGACCATCATCCTAGAGGATGCAGAGGGTTATTACACTCCGATAGAGTATCCTTCGATGAGATTGGTTTGGTCCGATGAATTTGAAGGCACCAGCATCAACTTGGATAACTGGACGCACGAAGTTGGCGACGAATGGTTTAATAATGAGCTCCAAGCTTATTCTGCTGATCCTTTGTATTCTTCTGTAGCAGATGGCAAACTTTCGATCACCGCCAGAGAGGACAACGGCAACTATACCTCAGCTCGTATGATCACCCAAGACAAGCGAGAATTTCAACATGGCCGTATCGACATTCGGGCCAAGCTCCCCAAAGGTCAAGGCATTTGGCCAGCTCTCTGGATGCTAGGCGCCAACATCAACGAAGTTAGCTGGCCTCGCTGTGGCGAGATCGACATCATGGAGCTAGTTGGCCATGAACCCAATACTACCCACGGTACGGCTCATTACGACAACAATGGTCATCAATACAGAGGCACTGGCAAAACCCTCGCTTCCGGCGAGTTTGCGGATAAGTTTCATGTCTTTAGCATGATCTGGACCAGCAGCTCCTTGACCTGGTACTTAGACGGAGAACAATTCCTGACCTTCAAAGAAGGAGATATCGAAGGCTTCCCTTTCAATGCCCCGCAATTTTTCATCATGAACGTAGCCGTAGGCGGTGATTGGCCAGGTAATCCTGATGCCACCACCGTATTTCCGCAGACCATGCAAGTGGACTACGTCCGCGTCTTTCAATAAGAAAGCACCTCTCTAAATGAACAATCGAGCCTTGCTAGCTTATTAGCGAGGCTCGATTGTTTTGGATTAGGTATACTGCTGCGCAGAACGCTTATCTCTCTTAAAGATACAGCCTGCGGCGTATGCAATAGGCCGCTACAGACAGCAAATTTGTAGGGGCGTATTGCATACGCTCCAATAAGTCCCCAAAGACCCAAGCGTTCCGCGCAGCGGTAGCCTCAACCCAGCTTCTCCTCAAAAAATCCTATCGTCCGCTCCCAAGCGAGGCGAGCCATGGGAGGATCAAAACGAGGCGTACTATCGTTATGGAAGCCGTGGTTGACCTCCGGATAATGGCATGCCACATACTCTTTGCCGTTTTCCATCAGCGCTGCTTCATAGGCTGGCCAGCCCGCATTGACACGCTTGTCGAGCCCTGCAAATTGGAGCATAAGAGGCGCTTGGATATCGGGCACCATTTCCGCCGCTGGTTGGCCACCATAAAAGGGTACTGCCGCCAGCAATTCAGGTACTTTAACAGCCATCATATTGGAAATCCAGCCCCCAAAACAAAAGCCCACTACCCCTACTTTGCCATTGCACTGAGGATGTTCTCTCAAGAAGTGGAAAGCCGCGATAAAGTCCTCTAGCATCTCATTGCGATCACGTTTGCGTTGCATCGTACGGCCTTCATCATCAGTACCGGGATAGCCTCCCAGGGGCCAAAGGGCATCGGGGGCAAAAGCCACAAAACCATCTAGCGCAGCCCTACGACTTACATCTTCAATATGAGGATTCAACCCGCGGTTTTCATGCACCACTAGTATGCCCGGCTGCTTTTCCTTAATCGCAAGCTCAGAAGAGAACAGACCTCTAATCTCACCTCCCCCCTTGGGAGATTGGTACATGACATACTGAGAATCAAGCCTTGGATCGTCCGCTTTGACCTGCACCTTGGTCTCATAATCGGGCATGACAAAGCCCAAGAGTGCGGGCACAGTCAGGCCTCCCACGGCATAAGCCGAAAGACGTTCTACAAATTGGCGGCGATCGATTTTGTTGTGGGCGTACTCGTCGTAGAGATCAAATACCTCCTGTTTGACGTCTTCCTTTTTGATGTTGGACATTGTTTAGTATTTGGGAATGAGATAAGCGTTCTGCGAAGCAGCCAGAAAAAAACTGCTCCCCCAAAATGTAAACAGTATCCAGCAAAAACGCTACTTACGGAGCTGTAGAGAAATGATATTTTTGCTCACCTTAAAGTCTCCTTCTGCCTCACAGACCTTTTGTACGGCTGCCAAAATCTCAGCGTCATACCCGGGTCGGTAAAAAAGCGAATTGCTAAGGTAGGTCAAGAAGGCCTCCGCACTCGGAAAACCAATCTTATTACGAAGCAAAGAAGGCTTGAGGGAAGAGAAACCAATGCGTTCGCCATGGGCGATAACGTCCTGATGAAACTGATCAAAAACGTAGTCCATGAAGTCTTCTACCTCATGCAGCGGGCGGATGATGGACAAAAACTCATCATTGGTGCCAAAGTACGGGCAAATCACCCAAAAGACGCCACCGGGTTTTAGCAGGCGATAAGAGTCTTCCATCACCTTGGCGAGATTTTGGGTATAATAAAGAGCGTAGGAGGCGTAAATCAGGTCGAAAGTACCTTCCTCGAGCTCAGAATATTGCTCCATGGTGTCGAAGCTTCCTTCGATCAGACCGAGCTTGGCCCTGCCTTGATAATCATTTTTGAGTTGCTCGAGGCTCTTAGCTTCTAAGTCCAGACCAATCACTTCACTCTGAGGCGAAAACATGGGGCTAAACAGTAAAAGCTGCTTACCAGTACCGCAGCCAAGGTCCAGGACGCGGGAAGGTAAGTTAAGCTCTGGCAATTGACGAAAGCACCATTCATCAAAATCGCGGGCGGAATTGCGATTGGCCGACATCCGCGCGTTGAGCTTGGAGGTGGACTGAATATCAGAAGCAGAGGATTGAGTTTGCATGTATGGTAGTAATTTGTTTGGAGGCGCAAATTAGCCTCTATCTCCGAAAAGAGGGATTAAAAAGTCTTTAAAATCCAACTTTGACCATTGAGGAAAGGAAACTTACCATTCGTCCTAAACTTGCCAAAACAGCCCCTTTTACTGCTACCTTTATATCACAGGTTAAAGTAAAGAATGAGCAAGGGTTAGGGTGGCTCTCCCAAATTCGGGATCGTAGCCCCCTAATTTTTTTGAGACCAGATGAGTATTTCGTCTGGTCTTTTTTTATGATTGATTCTTTGCCTGCTAGAAGGTTTGAGTATCAACCTCATTCAAAAATTCACTTACTCTACCAAATCAACAATTCAGAAATCAAATCCCACCATTCGCCCTAAAAACGCCAAAACAGTCCCTTTTACTGCTACCTTTATATCACAGGTTAAAGTAAAGAATGAGCAAGGGTTAGGGTGGCTCTCCCAAAGCGGGATCGTAGCCCCCTAATTTTTTTAAGACCAGATGAGTATTTCGTCTGGTCTTTTTTTATCACCGCTTCGCGGAACGCTTATCCCTGAGGGTCCCCGATATCTCTGCATGATTCCAGGATGACCTAAAACCTACCAAAACAGCCATAAATCATCCCAAGATGTGAGGAAGGAGCATATCCGGGATCTACAGAGATAAGCGTTGCGCGAAGCGGTAAACAGCCTGAAAGAGGTTTAAATGGAAGCCTGCAACATAGCTTTCGTTATCCAACGTTTAACGCCTCCACCTCTTTGATAATCTCTCGCCATGACTCCAACTCGGGGATTCCTGGTTTTCGCTTACCAAAAAGCTGAACGATTTGAGTCCCCTCTTTATCAAAGCATTCTAAAGCAGTTACCACACCATCTTGGGTAGGTTTGCGTACGATCCAAGATTGCGCGATCGCAGGCTCCTTGACATGGAGATTGAAATCAGGGTCCATAATGTTGAACCAATCCTCATGATAAAGTAATTTTTTGACCGGGCCAGTATGTATCTGTATGATACCCGGATTACCAACAAAGACCATGATTGGAACGGCTTTATCCGCCGCCCGCTTCACGACCTCTCTTAGGGCCTTATTATCTACAGGGATAGCAAAGTCTCCTTCTGGTGCCAGGCGCAAAGCTTGAGTACGGCTCACATTATGGGATTGAAGCAAGCCAAAAAACTCATGCGTATCCTTGAGATTACGCCAAGCTTCTTGAAAGCCAGCGACATCTATGGCACTATCTTCAAGTTCAGGAACGGGAGCTGGTTTTTCGGTATTTACGGTTTGAGAGGGGCTCTGATCAGGATGTTTAAAGGCAGCTACCAAAGAATGATAGGCCTCTACATCACTATGAGGGGTGAGATATATTTTGTGTATTGCAGTCCCATCCTTTGCAAAAAATTGGATGCTACGTCTGGCTCTTTCATGCCCAGCTTTGCCAACCATTTCTTCTACCGCAAATGCACTCGCCCAAGATTTAAAAAAGATTCGCAAATCAATATCCGCTCCGACAAATAAGCCTACATGAGGATTATTGAGGCTGGGATTAAGGTATACTCCCTTGCGCTCATGCACCACATCTTCATTGCGACTAAGCGCCATCACTTTTCCTAAGCTCTCAACCTTAGCCAAGATTTCCTGAAATTCAGCCTTCAATCTAGTCGTCGATTCTCCGCATTTCGTAGCTAGCAGCTCAACCTCACTCACCCCTAGCCT
>CAZHOC010000500.1:0-2598 GCA_964534295.1 uncultured Bacteroidia bacterium
GCTACAGGTATTTGATTTTGATGGAGATGGCGACTTTGATGTTTTGGCGGGAGTCAATAAAAGTCGAGCCCAGGGAATCGCAAAAACTGAATTTCCAGTACAGGTATTTTTGAGTGCGGACAATTATGCCAGCTGGCAACCCGTGCTAATAGAGGCCGATGGCATCTACAACGGCCAAGCCGCAGATCTAGAGCAAGATGGGGATATGGATATTTTTCGTTATCAGACCCATGATGCTACTGCGGTTCATTTGCTACGCAATCAAATCATTCAGTAGGCAGCGGATCAGCGGAGTAAATCAATGCTGTAAATAGTAATAATAAGCCTAATAAGAGTAGCCAAGCTAGCACTCCTATTAGGCTTTTGTTTACACTATTATCGTATCAGCAGACGGTGCCAATTGTCTCCCGCGTGCAAGTTATAGTTGCCTGATGGTAGGCGAGATACATCTAAGCGATAGTGTGTCTGCTGCGGACTGATGGCAATCTTTTCTTGAGTAAGCCACCTTCCTTGCATATCAAATATATCAACCTCTATGGATCCTGCTTCTTCGGCAAAGTAAATCAAGCTAACCCATCCGTCTAAACTGGGATTAGGGTATATTTGAGAGGAAAGATTTGACTCCAAATCAAGCTCTGCCTCTACAACATTAGAGTAAAACCTCTCGCCAGAGGGATCCATCTGTAAAAGGCGATAGTAATTGCGCCCGACCATAAGCTCTTCATGGACAAACTCATATTTTCCTTGAGCCTCACCACTCACTTGCCCTAAAGGCAAAAAATCTTGTCCATTTAAACTGTGTTCAACTACAAAATAAGCTTCGGTCTCATCTTCAAAAGTAAACCAATTTAGGTGGCAGGCTTGACCGATCATATTAGCTTCTAAGCCTTCGACCGTCAAAGGTAGGGGTAGATTAGGAAATAGCTCCCTAGTATCTCCCTGGTAGATTACTCCACTGGACATATCCTGAACAAAGATCACGAGTTCACTATTGAGAATCACATAGTTATTGGGGACCGTAAAAGTATGATCAATGGTATCGCTAGTTCCGACTGACAAATTGAGGGGAAAGCCGTTTTGGTTAGGCATCATCCAGCGATTGACAAAATTACATTCGGTCATTGAAAACCAATTGGCCGCAAGATGTGACTCAGTCAGTACCAAGTGTAACACTAGGTTGGGGTTACCGGTGATAGTCCCTACTTGATCGACACGTACTTGGATCTGATAATTGTTGCCAGAGGTATTGACCAAATCCGCTTCAAAGTCTATCGGCGTGTTGACGGCGATAGCATTGTTGTAGCGATTGAGATAATGGCCATACAGAGAATTGGTTTGACTACCCCCTACCAGCGGATTTTGCCCATCAAAATTTGCAGTAGGATAACCACTTACTGAATAATATTGGTTTCGTGAGGTAGAGCCAGCATTAGAAAAGGCATCAGCACGGTGGTTTTTGATGATGGCTACATCATGGCCATTTTGATGGAGATCATCTGCCCCCATGGCCGCGCCGGGACAGACATAACACCAGGTTCCAGTTGCGATTTCAACAACTACTTTTTTTCGGACTACATTCGTCTGCCCAAAGGAGACAGATAGCAACGACAATGATAGCAGGCTAAGGAAAAGAGACTTCATAGAACAGTTTTGTTGACGGATTAACAATGAATGAGATTGATAATTGTCAGAGCATAAACCTTTCCTCCTAGCGTGATTGCTCACACTAAGAATGTCTACAAAGCAAGGTAATACTGATTACTATGGGTAATTATGGTTATCAAAAATGCTATTGTGGCAAACTATGAGGAATCACAAAAGTCGATTTTCACAGTTTCCCGATTTTTGAACCATCAATAGGGGAGCGTTGCAAATAATTCTCAGCAAAATAAGTGCCGAAACAAGTTTTCGATACTTGGAAATTAAATATTAATAAAAATTACCCCTAAGAATATCACAGCGGATAAGGAGAACAAAAGTCTTAAGACAGTTCGTCTTTCCTGAATCCTTGATTTACTAAGCGATCAACCTACTCAGTCGGAGGCGGACTAACCGAGGTCCAACCCCCATCTACGATCAAAGATTGACCAGTGATCTGACGAGCTTGAGGTGAAAGGAGAAATAATGCTGCATGCGCTATATCCTCGGTGGTCGCTACGGTGGAGGTGGGAGTAATACGTTGCCATGTAGCGAGATAATCAGGATCCTCCAAGGTACGTTCGGTGAGGGTAGCACCGGGAGCAATGGCATTAACGGTAATGCCAGAATCGGCAAGCTCTACACTCAAGGCTTTAGCTAGCATTTCTAAAGCTGCTTTGGTCATGCCGTAGGCACTGAGATTTGGATGAGCTTGATGGCCGGTAACAGAGGACATAAACAAAATCCTACCCCTACTCCCCTGCTTTATGATCTGGCGGGCTGCTTGCTGAGCGAGGAAAAAGGAGCCTTGTAGGTTTACCGCCATCAACTGCTGAAACTGCTCTGCTTGGTACTCAAGAAAACTGCCAAAAGTAGTGATCCCGGCGTTGGCTACGGCAATATCTAAACGACCAAAACTTGCTACGGCTTTAACTACCATGGCTTCGATAATATCGACTT
>CAZHOC010000500.1:2618-4983 GCA_964534295.1 uncultured Bacteroidia bacterium
GCCAGCGCGTCCGACGAAGGCTTCTGCCTTTCCGCCTTCGGCTCTGATGGCCTCGACTGAGCGTTCGGCGAAGCCGGCCTCTACATCATTGATCAAGACCGCAGCCCCCTGCTTAGACAACTGACGCGCAATCTCAAAGCCGATGCCTTGACCTGCACCCGTAATGATGGCAACCTGCCCTTTGAATGTAGCCTTTTCCATACTGAAAGATAGGAGTTTTGCGCCATAAAGGATTTGCTTTTATGAGCCATGAGAGTCTGGAAGATATAGCGCAAAACAAGAAGCTTGGGTAGCGTTTACCCATCCAGCGCTTAGACCAAGTAATAGAATCAGGTTACGTTTCTCAATTGAAATGGCACAAAATGAAAAACATACCTAAAGAAAAATGCGGGATCTACAGAATGAAAAATCAGTTGCTAAAACAATGCGGATCAATGTCCTCGAATCTTATCCTAGCACTTGCTTTGCGAGATATTTGAAGGTTTTAGGCTCATTATTGATCCTCACTCTATCCATCGCAAATATTAAGGCTCAGAATCAACAAACTGAATTTGTAAACTTTATTAGGGAGCAATTATCCGCCCATGTCGATAAGATTCCAGTTGAAAAAGAAACGCAGAATCTTTGTACTGCCATATCAAAAAAGTACCATATTACTCACTTCCCTTCTTCGCACAAGGAGCTAATTGGTAAAATCATTACGCTTAGCAAAAAGCAACAGGTCCCACCAGGCTTAGCCCCTATCTCAAATCATCTGTACAGTCACGCCATTGCTTCCACATTTTATACAAGCGGTAAGCAATTGAAAGCAAAAGATTGGGGATGCGAACAAGCCAAGGCACAACTCAACAGCCTTTTAAGAAAACTGCCTGCTGCAGTAAATGATTTTCTGAATTGTATCAAGAAATTTGGCTGGGGGGATGCTGCTAAAATCTATGACAAAATCACTACCATTGATGGATTTTTGGCTAACCGACCGGATCCCAATGATCCCAACTATAAGCATTTAGATTGTAAGGAAGAGTTAAAAAGATTGAGGAGCTTGAAGCAAGAGATCGCAAGCCTTTCCGATAAATGTAATTAATCGAAACACCTCCGATAAAACTAGCGACACCAATTCCCATATTTAGGAACTGGTGTCGCTATTTCCGTTTTACTTAGTAAGGAGCATAAAGGTGTTTACTCCCGAAAGCTTTCGGGACGCGGAACGCTTATCTCCTTTGGTACTGTATGCATGCGTATGCTCGCAACTTCTGATTGATCGTTCTGCGAAGCAGGCATCCGAGACCAATAACTAGCCGGCTATCAAGATAGCTTTGTAGGATTATTTACTCACGCAAACCAATGCCCAAATCCTTAAGCGCTGCATCCGGCACAGAAGCAGGCGCATCCATCATGAGGTCGCGACCGCCCGCCGTTTTCGGGAAAGCGATCACGTCGCGGATACTTGATTCTCCGGCCATGAGCATCACCATACGGTCCACCCCAAAGGCGCAACCACCGTGAGGCGGAGCCCCATATTCAAAGGCGCGCAACATAAAGCCAAACTTGGCCTCTTTTTCTTCCTCAGAGAGACCGAGGATATCAAAGATTTTATCCTGCACATCTTTGCGGTGGACCCTCACAGAGCCACTCACAATCTCGTTGCCGTTGATGACCATATCATAGCTTTGGGCTACCACACGCTCGGGATCAGAGTAGAGATACTGCAAATCGTCCTCGCGTGGCATACAGAACGGGTGGTGCGCAAAAGTCAATTCACCGGTATCTTCGTCTTCTTCAAATAGCGGGAAGTCCACTACCCAGAATACAGACCAATTATTTGGATCGATCCAACCTTCAGTCTTGCCTAGGTGGAGACGCAAATCACCAAGGATTTTACGGACTTTTCGGTGCTTCTGATCTGCTACGATAAGAAGGACATCACCTTTTTCCGCCCCGGCGAACGCTAATATCTTTTGTAGGTGCTCCTGGCTATAAAACTTATCCACGGAAGATTTAATGCTGCCGTCTTCATTGTATTTGACGTAAACCAAGCCAGTACCACCACGATGTGGCTCTTTGACAAAAGCAGTAAGCTTATCCAATTGCTTGCGGGTATAAGTAGCACAGCCTTTGGCTACGATACCGGCGAGCAAACCATCGCTTTCGATAAGATTATTGAAAAGGCCAAAGTCAGTACCTGCCAATTGCTCATTAAGATCTACGATCTTACAATCGAAGCGAAGGTCTGGCTTATCAGTACCATACTTTTCCATGAGTGTTATCGGGTCTGGCGAATTGCCTAGCGATTTAGACATTTTACGACCTTGTTTGTCGCGTACAATACCTGTAAAGTATACATTGTGAAAAGGACGGTCTTCTT
>CAZHOC010000501.1:0-4969 GCA_964534295.1 uncultured Bacteroidia bacterium
CTTGGCCTTGGTATTTCGCTTGGCGCTTTTGACCACCATCAAATGGATAGTTACGGAGCTCACCAACCCTCTATTTACCATAGACTGGTTTGGTATGGAACCCCTTGGTATTAGTGTCAAAGACCTAATCCTACTAGGCGGGGGACTCTTTTTGATTGGCAAGAGTATTACAGAGATGCACCATAAGTTGGAAGGGGTTGCAGAGGACAATCGAGAAGTCCGGGCCAATGGCTTTGCCAATGTGATCTTTCAAATCATCTTGATCGATATCGTTTTTTCTTTTGATTCGATATTGACTGCTGTTGGCTTGGCGGATCAACTATTGATTATGATCATAGCAGTCGTCATCTCCATGATCGTGATGATCATTTTCTCGGGTGCGATCGCAGACTTCATCAACAATCGCCCTACCATCAAGATGCTGGCGCTCTCCTTTTTGATTTTGATTGGCTTCATGCTGGTCCTCGAGAGCTTACACCAACACATCGATAAGGGCTACATTTATTTTGCCATGGCCTTCTCTTTAGTGGTCGAGCTTTTAAATAGCCGCATTCGCGGAACGAGTGATCAACCCGTAATCCTGCAAGACGAATGGCATGACAATGACCCCGACTAGACTTGCAGCGACAATTATCCCAAAATTCATAAAGTAAGGTTTTAAGAAATAAGGTCTAATTGCGACCTCTAGGGCAGGCTTTTTTACAGAGCACTGCGCGATCTGTCATTTCATTGGGCTGAATGGTTCAGGCCTCCAAAAAGCCAAAAACGCTGAAAATCAGCTTATACCGGGAATTTTACCTTTCCCCATGCTTTTTCCACCACCGATACGTTTCATGCATAGAAATTTAACCGGAAACGTATATCTATGTATCATACAAACAAAGATATTTACCACATCAACGTTCTTATCACTTAAACAACAAACACCTTAAAATCATGAAAAAGATCACCAACATCCAATTGCTAGCTTGCTTCTTTAGCCTCTTCTTGATGGTTGCAGTTAACACTCAAGCTTTCGCACAGAAAAAAGCTCCTATTAGCATGGAGATGATGGCTGATATGTCTGATGATATCGACGCACCAGTAGTATTGGAGATCAATGATACTCCTGACACTGTTGCAGAACCCGTAATCATCTTTAATGATCGTAGCATGGAGCCAAATGCTCCTATGACTAGCCCTGTGATGGAGACCGAAGGTGTGATCGTAGCAGAAAAGACCAACGTAATTCTTTCTGCTCCCTGCTGTAAAAAAGAAACAGCAGCCTGTCAAACAAGCAATCTACGTGCGCTTGCTGACAGCAAATAATTCGTAAAGGTTAAAGTAAATATAGAGCCCCCATGGTTTTAACCGTGGGGGCTTTGGTTTTGTAGTACTATTCGGGGATTTCTAAGAGATAGTACATCAGCTCTTCTGAGTCGCCCGGTAGCTTTAAGTACTTTTTGAATTCCAGCCCTAATTTGACCAATAGTTTTTGTGAGCCCAGATTAGTTTGGGTAGTGATAGCCGAAATAGATCTAAGACCGTACTCCTCAATGGCGATCGATTTGACCTTTAGGCTAGCCTCATAAGCATAACCCATCCCTTCAAATTCGGGCAGCAAAGCAAAGCCGATATCAATGCCCTCAAGTCCGTCTCTGTCATACAAGCCGACGCTCCCTACTTTTTGCTGGTCAGACTTACGGATCATGCTATAGTTTCCATAGCCTAAGCGAGCAAATTGGGGGGTATGCTTTTCGCGTATGTATTTTTCCGCATCCGCAATGGAGTGAATATTGCGGTCTCCGATATTTTGAATCCATTTTGGCGTATTGCAAAGGGCGAAAATAAACTCAGCGTCTTCTTGATCTGTCGGCTTGAGAATTAGACGTTCAGTTTCGTAGCGATTAAAGTGGCTCATAGAGCAAATTAAGCATTGGGAAAGAAAAAGCTGGATATTTTGGGAGAGTAAGCGTCTGAGGGGAGGATTTTTTGTATTTCTCTGCTTCGCAGAACGCTTGTCAACTGGGCGCGGTATGCATGCGCGCGCCTACAATGTGATCAAAATACTTTCCTCAAGGGATGAGCGTTCTGCGCAGCAGTAATCCCGATCCAAAGCCCCCAAAAGCAGAAAGGCTAGCACAAATCAATATGCTAGCCCTCCAATATTTTTTACCATTACCGATTAATAGTTTCGGTAAAAGTTGGTTACATAATCTGTCAATTGCCCGAAGATCGGTCGGGTAAACTCAATAAAGAGGTCCTGAGGAGGCGGCGGCATTGATTCACGACGCTTGCGTAAGAAGCGATCATCTGCTTTTTCTAAGGCACGCTCATCGCCATTAAAGAAGCCCCAGTAATCATACCACACAAAGGTGCCAGGGAATTTACGCTGACTCACCACGCGACCGCTACGAGCATCGATGATCTTGAGATCAAGCAAACCAGTAGAGGTAATCTGCTTTTGGAACTGATGCACTTCCGCTTTTACGGTGCCATAAGCATTGACCGAGGAGTCAGGTGTAATTTTGACGGTACCGACCACCACACTATCACGCTGACGATTGACTACAGTCTCTTTGACATAGGACTGCCCCACTACGAAATCGTCGAACTGCATACGTACAATCTGATCGGCATTGCGGCCCATGCTTGATACTTGGCTCGGCAAGAAAAAGCGAATGAAGGGATTGAAAGTAGTGCCAGCAATATATTCGGCAACCTGATTTTCAAAAAACTCATTGCTCAATTCCAAAGTGCGAGAATGCATTGGGATAGGCTCGATCTGCACGTACAAGGTTGCGAGGTCTTGAGATTCTAGCATTAGGTTCTCTGCGTCGCGATAGCCGCGCTGCCATTCGAGTGCCTTTTCAAAGTTAAAAAAAGCTTCTTTGGCAGCCTCTCGGTCCCCATTGCGACCAAGTTCTAAGCGTTGTTTCCCCAGCGCATAGCGAACCTCAGCGGCTTTTTGGATCGTCTCACGATACTCGGAGCTAAAGCGTTTGGGGTTTTTGATTACGGCTTTCGCCCCTGGCGAACGCTGGATCTCGTCGTATACACGGTTGAGGATATCGTAATAGCCCGCGATTTCTTCCCAGCGAAGTTGGTCGCCGCCTTGCTTGGCCTGATCCACATTGTCTTGCATATAATCCAAGAAGTCGGGATAAGCTTGTGCAAGGGTTTGGATCGCTTTCTTATTGTTAGGGGATTTGCGGAGACGTTCAATGGAGTTGAAAATCGCGGTCTCATAATCTCCTTTTTGATAAGCACGTTTGGTACTCTTACAAGCACTGAAGCCAATGAGCATTACCAATAATACGGGTAGAATCTGTTTCATGTCGGGTGATGTTTGCAGCATTTTACAAAATTGGCCGCAGATAAGACAATGTCAATCTTTAGCCTTTCAGCTTAGCCTACGCAAAGTACAAGCCAAGTAGACATTTTCAAGCAGTCAAAACCAATAGGCGTGTGTCGAGGCTTTGCAAGCGTGAAAGGCAGGTGCGCAAAATAGGAGGCATCCGTGAAATAAATGAATAAAAAACTGTTGACTCCTGACTAGGATTCGTAATTTTTGGACCAAGCAAGCAATTCCTATGAAAATAGTCAGCCATCCAGCCGTCGCAGATAAATTTGAGTCCTACCCTGAGGACGTAAAAGTGAAGCTCGAGAAGCTACGTAATCTCATATTGGATACGGCAGTACGGACGGAGTCTATCAGCGAAGTCGAAGAAACCCTCAAATGGGGAGAACCCAGCTACCTGAACAAAAAGGGAAGCACTTTACGATCAGAATCGATTGGAAAGAAGCGAAGCCAGAACAGTATGCGATGTATTTTCAATGCACGAGCAAATTGGTTCCTAGCTTTCGTGAAGTATTTGGTGAGCAGTTCCAATTTGAAGGGAATCGTGCCATCGTTTTTCAAATGGAGGAACAGATTCCCGAGGATGAACTAAGTGCCTGTATTGCCTCGGCACTACGCTATCATAGTATCAAACATTTACCCAATCTTGGACTAGCTTAGTCTAGGGATAAGCGTTGCGCGAAAGCGAAGCCACTGTAAAAATCATCCTCTGTAACCTCCCTGAGAAAGGCTAAGGGAAATTGATAGCGCTCCATGCTTTCCAAGCTTTCAAACTCGACTTCGGCTAAATAGATGGTGCCTTGCTGAGTCTTTATCTCGTCAATTCCGATGCTCGCCTCCCCTTGCTTTTTGATATAGTAACGACCTTTAGTGTAGCTTTTGCCAGGTAGGGAAAGGAAAAGCTGATATTCGGTTTCGCTGAGGTAAATCGTACTAAGCCAGTCTGCGGCCTCATCCGTAAGCCTTATCTTTTTTGTCAGTTTAAACTGGACTCTATCTCCCGCGCTGGTTTTTCGCAGACGCAAATGCGTACCCTCAAGATATTTATCCTCGATCTCCTTGAAGTCGAGTTCCTTCAATTTGACAGGCCGCTCTGCCAGCAGGAACCTTCTTTCGAATTCCTTTTGAGCATACTTCCATCGCTTATTGTGATTGATTTCTGGTGGTAGCATTAGCTTTGGATATTTGTGAGCATCTCATCTTGATTCGCCGCCAGTTTGGGTAGATTATCGATCGCGATCCATTCATAAACGAACAACATATTTTTATCAACCCCTTTGCCACTTACCCGATGTTCAAATTGGGTTGGCGAATCGCCTTGAAAATTTAGTTGGTAATAATGACGCTGGTGAATTTCTTGCTTGCTGTGAGCTAGGAAAGTAGTAGTTCCTATCAGTCTAACTTTCTCAAAAGTAGTCAAGCCACTTTCTTCCTCTACTTCGCGGAGTAGGGCAGCAACCCTTTCTTCTCCGATTTCAAGCGTCCCTGCGGGGACTTGTACTCCTGCTTCTGGGTAATCAGCATGGCGGAAGATCAAGATTTCGGTTTGCCCATTGAGCTGCCTAAGAATATAGGCTAGGACTTTTTCTTTGGTGAGATAGTGCGATTGTAGCTCCATCAATTATATAT
>CAZHOC010000502.1:0-4709 GCA_964534295.1 uncultured Bacteroidia bacterium
ATGGAGCACCACTCCAATATTGTCCACTGGCAATTATTGTCTCAAACCATTGGTACCGTCATCAAGGTAATTCCCGTGACTGATGAGGGTGAGCTGGATATGGAGGCTTATCAAAGTCTTCTCAGCGAGCGAACCAAGTTGGTTTCCATCGTGCATACGTCAAATTCTCTTGGCACCATCAATCCGGCCAAGGAGATCATCAAGCTTGCTCACGAAAGAGATATCCCAGTTATCCTTGATGGTGCCCAAGCCGTACCGCATCAAGCCGTAGACGTTCGTGATTTGGATTGCGATTTCATGGTCTTTTCTGGCCATAAAATGTTAGGTCCAACCGGCGTTGGTTTTCTGTATGGCAAGGAAAAATGGTTGGAAGCCATGCCTCCTTACAAAGGCGGTGGCGATATGATCAAGACCGTATCTTTTGAGGGAACTACCTTTGCTGATCTGCCTCATAAATTCGAAGCAGGTACTCCCAACATTGCGGGGGTAATTGGTATGGGTGCCGGCATTTCTTATATGGAATCCCTTGGCTATGAAGCCATTGCCGCTCAAGAAGCTGATCTTTTAGCCTATGGAACCGAACGCCTTGGCGAACTAGAAAACATGCGCTTTATCGGTACTGCAAAGCATAAAGCCAGTGTTATTTCCTTCTTATTGGGTGACATTCACCCTTATGATGCGGGTACTTTGCTAGACCAACTAGGTATTGCTATTCGGACGGGGCACCATTGTACTCAACCACTTTGGCAGCGCTTCAATATTCCGGGTACGGCAAGAGCTTCTTTCGCCTTTTATAATACCCGTGAGGAGATCGACCAGCTAGTCGTTGCTTTGCAAAGGGTTCAGTCCATGTTTGGATAGAGCATCTGCTGCCACCATTCTCCATACTGATTTTTTTCAATCATTTCCGTGTCGGAACGCTCCATCCAAGCCTTCTCCGCAGGAGTAGCTACGTCCTCTATCGAGAAGAAAGCATAAAGCCTTAAGCTATCGGATCTTGGTGAGGATTGTAAGCTTTCTAATCCCAGCTCAGCGGGTACGCTCACAAAGCCAAATACTTCCCCGATACGGCTGTCTTCGCTATTGTAGAGAAGAGAGGGAGTCGTATTATTTTTTCCCCGCTCATTCGCGGAACGATAAATCTCGGCTGTGCAGCTCATTGCAAAAGTTCCGCTCAGATCATTATCATGGTAGATCCGACATTTTTGATAAAGACTCACTCCACTGCCCGCCAATAGAGCTCCGATAACAAACATTTGGATCCAGAGGCGGCCTTTGCCTTTTCGTAGTTGAGTCAATATCCCCAATACGACCAAAAGCATAGGAGCAGCATAATATCTCGTTTCCATCAAAAAAGTCCAGAAACCAATTTGATTCCAGTTTTCGGGAGCGACCTTGATGGAGAAGTAGCTTAAAAGCAAAATTACCAATAACGATGTTAGAAAAAATATCACATTGAAGAGGCCATCAGAAAATCGGATGATGCGCACCGCTAAGTAAGCAGAAATGAGGAAGGCGATGATCTTTAGGCTTAAGGATGCATGGATCCAATATTGATCTAGCACCAACTCATGAGGCAAACCATAATAGAAAAAACTCTTGAAAGGGAAAGCTTCGAACCATAGAAGGTGTTCAAAATACCACTCTTGGGAAACGACATCCGTCATACTTCCCTCTAAGCCTTTGAATCCCAGCAATAAAGCAGCAGCAACAACTATAGCAGGAATGCTGATAAGCGTTGCCCGAAGGGATAGCTTTTCTCTTTTTTGCCACCAATGGAAGGCTAAAGTCAAGGGCAATAGTCCTAGCAACGGTAGGTAAGCATAGCGGAAGGAAATAGCCGCACTTAAGGCAAGGAGGGCAAAAAGCGAGGCTAATATCAGGCGATCCTGAATACAATAAAGTGCGTATGCTCCCCATATAAATGCCGTTAAGCTCAACATATCCGTAGTAGGGAAATAATGCATTGGGGCTGGGGAAAAGCCCAATAAGAGAAGACAAAGGCCTAATTCAATGGTCGCGCTTTCTCCCATCAATCGCCTGAACCAAAATATGACTGCACTAAAGAAAAGCAAAATGGCTCCTATCTCAATCCACCAAGCGGCCTTGAGCCAGTCCCCTGCAAACTTATTGACTAGCAAAAGTAAATACGCATAGCCTGGCATAGCAGCCCTTTGTTCAAGCACTATTGGTTTTGCAATGTCATTTTCATTCCAGTGATCTAATACCCCTCCCCTTCCCTGCTCCATATGCGCCGCCATGGCCATGATGATTTCTGTATCAGGATTGAGTTTACGATAATGGTACCGATGGTCAATACGTGCCCACAGACTTAAGATGGCCACAAGGCCAATCAAAAAATGGCGATATGATAAGCCTTCAATCAATAGATACTTCTTTGGGGAAAATAATGAGATGATCGTTCTCCGAAGGAAGCTCAAAATCAGACTCCCCAAACGGAATAATAATAGCGCCCGCTAATCCAGCTATACTTGCCATGTCCTGTTCTGCAATCAGTTTGCCTTCTCGCCAATAAACAGTCTTACCGGCTTTACTTAAGCTTACAAGCTCCTCATAGGTCTGCAAGATCTTTTGCTCTCCCTCCGCCCAGCGGGTACCCCTAATCCCATCTCCAAAGAGACGATAGGCAGTATGAGTACCTGCATATAAAAAGACTAGGACCAGAAAAGCTTTCATTATCATTTGCGGGATAGGCCTTGGGGGAGACTGCTGCGCAGAACGCTCAGTCGCAAACTGCAAAGTCAATAGCTGGATGATCACCAATAAGGGGGCATAATAGCGGGTTTCCTTTACCCAGGTCCAAAACCATTGATCATCATGCCATTCAGGTGGCACCACAACCGATAACACCGTTAGAAAAAATATCATACCAAAAATCGAAGCCCACCAGCTGGTTTGGATATAAGCAAAAGCAGTTCTAGTGGCACTTGATCGAAATAGTTTCCAAAGCATTGACATGAGTCCGAGAGAGAGAAACAACAGCAGTACTTTGAGGCACCAAAGCAAAGTGGGAGATTCTAAAGCCCACTTATTGCTCAAACCTTCTAAGCTAAAAAAGGCCCAGGCCTTGAGCGGGAAAGCGTCAAAGTGAAGAATATTGTCGAGATACAATTCTTTGGTTTGGATGAGCTCATGCCAGCTAGCGCCATCGCTAGTAGTAGGGCTAAGCACAAAAAAGCTTCCGATGGCAATAGTCATCAAGCCCAATGCACTCAGGGCGGCTTGAAAGCGCCAAGGTCTTTCCTTAAGTCGTCCCATCACGATTGGCATGAGTAAAAGCACCCCAAAAGGGGCATAAGCATATCGCATGGCAAAGCCAGCGGCAATGCTAAGGGCCAACATTAACCACCATCCCCAATGCCACTCTTTGCTCTGCCAAAGGGCGATGCTGGCAATACTTGCTAATAAAAAGCTAGCTAGCGCCCATTCTTCGATACCAAAGGTGTAATAGAAAGGTGTGAAGCTAATCCCCCAAAAAACAAAAAGCAGGGGATAGACCCATGGAGAGAGCCATTGATCCAATTTGAGCAGGAGGAAGTGCATTGCAATAAATACTAGAAGCACCCCAATTCCATTGAACCATCTCGCCGCTAAAAACCAATCGTGAGTAAGTTGATAAAACCCACTTATCAAAATGCTAAAGGCTGGAGGCCAGCCACTTAAGGCCTTACACTCATAGCCCTCTTGAGTAAGTTGGGGAATACAATAAGCGTCAGATTCCAAATAGGCCTTTGACGCAAGCATTTGCAGGTTCCGATCAGGCCCTGAGTAGGTAAAATAATGATCAGTTTGCCATAACTGACTTACTAAGGCCAATAGCCAAATCAACTGCCGCAGGGTCCTGGATTGCATTAGCTGCATCCTTCAATTTGCTGATAATCCTCAATATTCCCGAGCAAATTTTGTAAAAGCTTACCTGTGTAAGATCGTATCGAGCAGCTAAATGTTTTTTAAGAGCAAAAACTTTTAATTAGAAAAATAAATGAGTTAACAAACCATCTTTCAACTCAAACCATTATGTTTAAGAGAAGCCACCTGATTATTAACACCTTACTGCTTCTATTTGGCATATCGTCTCTTTTTGCACAAGAGGTAGAATATGCCTCGGCTGATGTAAAAGTAAACATCAGCACTCAAGTCGATGACGCTTGGGAATTAAGTGGAAAAATTATTGTCAATCGCACAGTGCTCAAAGCAGACGGCAGTCCAAGCATTACCGTACATGCACTTGAAGTGCAAGACGAAATTTTGGCAGAGGCCATTGAAAAGCTTGAAGCTCCGGCTGTCCCCTTGGCCAATTTTACCGCCCAGTACCAGGACCGACAAGTGACAATCGATTGGACTTCGATGCTCCCTCCCGAAAGCGGTGCCAAAGCTTTTTTTGTACAACGTTCTTTTGATGGCAGCAATTGGGAAGACATCGGTATGTTGAGAGGAGCACTCAAAGAAAATGTGATCAAGGCATATTCTTTTGTAGATAACGAGCCCTTGATTGGTTCAAACTTCTATCGTTTGAAACAAATTGGTAAAGAAGACCAGTCAGATTTTAGCGATGTAATCGCTGTAGAGGTAATGGAAAATGCTTACCACATCACTTACCTATATCCGAGTTCGGTGGTTTTTGGCGCCAATATCGACTTTGAACTGTTTCGACCTGCTACGGTCGATGTAAAGTTATTGGACAGTAA
>CAZHOC010000502.1:4750-4968 GCA_964534295.1 uncultured Bacteroidia bacterium
TTTATTCGGATTTGACCAGCGTCGGTCGGCATAGCCTAGAATTGAATCTAGATTTGTTGCCGAGAGGCGTATACGTTTGTCAGATCAAGGTGGGGAATTCCTTGTGCCAACGAACAATCGTCAAATAAATAATTCTTATTGAAATTCTTGGTTGTATGCCTCAATTGAGCGAAACAGCCCGTGAGCGATAATCTCTTGGCCTTCTTCAGATTTGAGGA
>CAZHOC010000503.1:0-4958 GCA_964534295.1 uncultured Bacteroidia bacterium
TATCAAAGACGTAGCTACTTTAGAAGTGCCAGCCGGAATTTATACCATCAAGTCGCGCCATAGCGATAAAGTCTTTGAGATGGCCAATAGCTCTACAGCCAATGGGGGCAACCTTCATCAATGGACCTCCAATGGCAGTGCCGTGCAGCAATGGGAAATCGAAAAAATCGCTTCTGGCAATTACCGTATCAAATCGGTTCACAGTGATAAATACCTAGAGGCCGCGGCCTTTGGCACCGCCAATGGGACCAACGTCCAGCAATGGACTTGGACCGGTACCAATAGCCAGCAATGGGCCTTAGAATCTAATGACGAAGGCTACTTCTTTATCAAAAACATTCACAACAATAAGTATGTGGACGTAGCAGGCTACTCTACCGCGGACGGTGGCAATTTGTACCTTTGGACCAAACACGGCGGTAACAATCAGCAGTGGGAGATTACCCCTGTAAATGGTCCGGCCCTGACTCCCCCACAGTTTTTATCGCAGACTGGAGCCTTTAGTAATCTCACAAATTTGACGCCGGCTCCCGGTCTAGTACCTTATGAAACTAACTCTCCTCTTTGGTCCGATGGCTCTGCCAAAAAGCGCTGGGTAGCTATCCCCAATGATGGGACGCATGACAGCTCTGCTGAACAAGTCGTCTTTGCGGAAGATAGTGAGTGGAGTTTCCCTGCGGGAACGGTTTTTATTAAGCATTTTGAAATGCCGCTTGACGCCAATAATCCCAGTCTCACTCAGCGTTTAGAAACCCGCTTTTTGGTGCGAGGGGAAAATCCTGACGATTTATACGGCATCACTTATAAATGGAATGCCGCTGGTACCGAGGCAGAGCTTTTAGAAAGCAATGATTTCCTAAACTATACCATCACCAAGGCAGATCTGACGCAAGAAACCCGTACTTGGGAGTTTCCTAGTAGAGCCGATTGTATGACTTGCCACAATGAAAATGCTGGCGGTACCTTGGGACTCAATACCCATCAAATGAATGGGGATATGATTTATCCTTCAACAGGGATACTAGCCAATCAGCTAGAGACATGGAATCATCTTGGGATCTTCAGCAATCCTATCCAGGTCTCTGATATTCCAACTATGCCAAAGGCTGTCGCTATCGATGATCCGACTGCGGGCCTAGAATTAAAGGTGCGCTCCTACCTAGACGCAAATTGCGCGCATTGCCACCAACCTAATGGGGTAAATGCAGACTTTGACGCTCGCTTTGCGACTGAATTGGAAAGCCAAAACCTGATTAATGGTAACCTCCTGCGAAACTACGAGATCAGTCGAGCGGCGCTGATCAAGCCACAAGATCCCAGTAGGTCCATAATGCTAATGCGGGATGCAAGTCTGGGTTCCGACGCCATGCCACCTCTGGCACGTTCAGTGATTGATGAGGCTTATATTACCGTTTTAGAAGATTGGATTGGCTCTTTGGATCCAGCTTGTGAGCCGGTCCCGCTACCTAAGAGCAATTACTCGGTTCTTTCTGTCAATAGCGAGGAAACGAATTATGCGGCCACAAATGCCTTTGATGGTCAAATCGAAACGCTTTGGCATACTGAGTTTTTGGCTAATAGCCCCGCTCCGCCTCATGAGATTCAGCTAGACCTAGGCGATACGGTTGAGGTAGCTGGCTTCCGTTATTGGCCTCGCCAGGATGCAAGCTTCAACGGCACCATGGCTGGCTATAACTTCTACGTCAGCTTGGATGGCTTGAACTGGGAGTCTGCGGTAGCTACTGGCACCTTTGCCAAAGACAAAACCGAAAAAGAAGTGCTGCATGGTCCTAAATACGGCCGCTACATTCGTCTGGAAGCTACTTCTGAAGTCAATGGCAATCCTTGGATTTCCATGGCGGAGATGGAAGTGCTGGTCATAGATGGTAGCTGCTTTAGCCCTGCTGGCTTAACTGAAGCCCCTGCTCTCTGGCTGAGTGCAGATGAATATGGCGGTTCTTTGGATGATGGTAGTCTCGTCTCTAATTGGACGGATTTGGGGGGCGAGAGCAATAATGCCGCTGCGATTGCAGGTGATGAGCCTGCTTACTACAGCCAAATCCTTAATGGGCATGGGGTCGTTCGTTTTGATGGCACCGATGATTGGCTCAAGGTCAATAGCATTGCTGCCGCGCTTTCGGGGCAGTCTGCGGTTCTGTCGGTCTTTATTCCCCGTCAAGACGCCGGGCATGGGTATTATCTTTCTTCCCACCTCGGTGGAACGAATAAAATCAAGTTTGGCCACCAAACGAATGGCGATCTGATCTACGACAATAATGATCCCGTCTTTGTGGGGGGTAACTTCATTGATAAAGCTAGTCTCGTTGCCTTTGATATCAATCCCGATACCCAAATCGATGGCTGGCTCAATGGCCAAGCAGGCAGTAGTTTGACGACAGTCTCTAGCAGTGGGGCAGACCGGGTTTCCATTGGACAAGAGTTTGATGGCAGTGGTAATGACAATGAAACTTCGGATCACTGGAAAGGGGATCTGGCAGAGATGATCGTTCTGCAAAGCAACCTCACTAACCTAGATCGGATGCGCGCAGAGAGCTACCTCGCCCTCAAATACGGCATCCACCTCGATCACAACTACTATGCTTCTGATTGGGATGGGTCTGAGGGTACCACTTTGTGGAACGTTGGCTCGGGCTTTGACAATCATATCACTGGTATGGGGAGGGATGATCGTTCTGGGCTGGACCAGCGCCAATCAACAGGGGTAGAAGGCTTAGTTTCTATCTATCATGGTAACTACTACAATGCTCAGTTCCCGACTATCAATGCCCTTAATCCTAACACCTTTGAGATCGATCGGAGCTTTGTACTATGGGGAGACAATGGCAGCTCAGTGGCAGCCCTCAACCAAAGTATCTACAGCGGCGCTAACAGTGGTGTAGCCAGAGTCTGGAAGGTCTCTAAGCAGGGGCAATCGGGCTTACTCACCATCCGCATCCCGAAAGCGGCCCTTCCGGCCAATACTACCGCTCTCTACATCAACCGCAATGGCGATACTTCCTTCCCGAATAGTCCGCAAACTATCATTTACAATTTGCTAGATGACGGAACTAGCTGGTATAGCTTAGCGGAGCTACAAGATGGAGATGTGTTTAGCTTTGGAGATGGCACGGGCGTTACCTTCCCAGTCGAATGGCTAGACCTAGCCGCTATCCAACAAGGTGAAGACATTGGCCTTACTTGGGGCACGACTCAAGAGATAAATAGTGATTACTTTGCCGTTGAGCGCTCTTTAGACGGACAAGTATTCGCTGAAATCGGGCAAACCTCGAGTGCGGGCACGACGAGTCTGGAGCAGCAATATCAATTCACGGACTACAAAGCGATCTACCAAGGACCAGCGGAATTATACTACCGTATCCGACAGGTGGACATAGATGGTAGCTTTAGCTACAGCAATACCGTAGCGATCAATCCTGAACGACTAGGGGAAGACTTAAACCTTTTCCTAGCACCGAACCCAGCGGATCGTCAAGTAGAGCTATTGATGCAAAGCGGAGCGAGTGAATCGCTGCAAATCTCGGTGGTCAACTCACTGGGCCAAGAGATTTATGGCAAACTATTGCCAGAGGCCAATAAGACAGAGCGTCTCGCTATCAACCTACAAAACTGGGCCAGTGGCATCTACTACGTCAGAGTAGACAATGGCAATGCAGCCGTAGTGAAGAAACTGATCGTTCGCTAAGGCGAAAAAATACCAAAAGAAAGCGGAACTCTTAGAAAGAGGGTTCCGCTTTTTGTTTATATGAACTGTTTTAGGCTCCTTAGCAAATGCTGCTAAAGCCTGCTTTTTCCTCTACTAGGCTATCAACCAAATATTGAGCAACATCCGCTCTTTGGATGGTATTCTTGGGGAGAACTCCTTGATTTTGCACTAAGACATTACCGGTGGCATCACCATCTTTCAAACCAACAGGCCGAATTATATGAAATGCCTGACCACTTTCTCTAACAATTTTCTCCTGCGCTTCGTGATCCTTCATGACGCTCTTGAGCAAAAATTTGACAAATAATTTGCTAAGCCAGTTTAGTTGTGAAGCACTTTCTCCCACACCTAAAGCACTGACTACATGGATCTTTGCTGTCTTTTGATTGCCTTTAAGCGCGTCAATGATATGCTTGGTCCCTTCAGCTCTGATACCTGCATTTTTGATCGCTTGACTGCCTAAAGAAATGATTATATCCGTAAAATTATGTTTAAGTACCGCATTGTAAACCGCCTGAGGGTCAAGCACATCCCCGACAATAATATCATATTGCTCGCCTCCTAATTTCGCTGTCGATTGTTCTCGCACGAATAGGCTGAAATCAATCTTGGCTGTCTTTAGGCTTTTGATTAGCTCCAATCCAGTCTTACCGGTGGCCCCAAATACTAGTACTTTCCTGTCCATTGAAATCTTGTTCTCGCTCGACAATTTACAAGATTCTTTGATACTACAATTGAGGACTTGGGATTTGGTTTACCGCTGCGCGGAACGCTCATCCCGATTGATTACTCCTTGCTCTTCATGCGCTGTCTGAGTTTATCCAGATTGGCTTGAAAGACAGCCAAATTAGGATCATCATGCTCTTTGGCTAGGGCAACCGCTTTTTCATATTGCTTCAGGGCGGCCTCTAGCTCTCCTTTGGTCATCAAAGCTTCTGCATAGCTATCCACGATATTTGCAGATTTGGGGTATAAAAGAATGTTGGTTTTCATGATCGCAAGAGCAATATCGATCTCCTTTCTTTGCAATAAATATTCATATCCCCAAGCGTTGATTTCGTCCTCATTGGCTAAGCCCCAGGCGTTAAACTGAGTGAGTATTTTTTCGAGCTTAGCTTCAGATTTACCCGCCTCAAAATTTTCCAGCACCGCTTTCATTTCAGCGATGAGGGCTTGATACTGAGCCTCTGGCTTCGCTCTAAATTCCTTGGCCGCGACTTGCGCTAATGCTATC
>CAZHOC010000504.1:0-4944 GCA_964534295.1 uncultured Bacteroidia bacterium
TGGGCTATATCGCTAAGGCCGGAGATTATTACTACGTGCCGAGTCTGGGAGGGCATACTATCGCTCGCTTTGATTCAGTGGGCAATGCTGAAATCTTTGCGGGTACAGGAGTCCAGGGTAACCTCAATGGCAGCGCGGATATGGCGCAGTTTGATACTCCTAATGGTATTACCGCCAATGCGGCAGGAGATTCGATTTTGATTACTGCAGGGAGCAGGATACGCTTGTTGACAGATTTTGCGCTTAGTACGAGTGTGGATCCTGGGCAGGCGCAATCGTCTTATCAAGTCTATCCATCACCCTTCGGGGAACGCTTATGGCTGGATTACAAACTCAAGCCTAATACCAATTTGGCAGTGGAGCTGCTGGATCTAAATGGGCAAAGCGTAGCGGGTTTTACGCCCGTGGATAGTTCTCTCGCGGCTCAAACGCATGAGTTTAGATTAGGGCGCCTGCCTGCGGGGATTTACTTCCTGAGCATCAAGGAAAATGATCAGGTCGTCAGCATACGGAAGATCACGAAGCGCTAAGGCGCTTGCGAAACTCCGTAGGTGTCATCTGGTACTTGGCTTTGAAGGCTTTGTAAAAATTAGCCTTCGAATTGAAGCCGCTGGCCTCAGCAATGGCAATGATTTTTAGATGGCGATGTGCCGGATCATTGACCTTCTGAGCAAAGGCCTCAAGGCGATACTGATTGACGAATTGGTAAAAGTTTGTTTTTAAATATTGGTTAAGTAATTGGGAGAGTTGGTTTTCGGTGATGTCTGTGGCTTGCGCTAAAGCGCTAAGATTCAGTCTGGCGTTGAGATATAAAGCCTGTTCCTGCATGACGCGGTCTAGCCGATGGTGCAACTCTTCCCAATTTATGCCTTGCGCAGGATTATTGGCGTATTGCAAGTGGGTAAAACTTTTGAGGTAAGCCGAGGCCTGCAGCATCTTAAAGACAAATCCTAAGACTAATATTTCATAAGAGAGCAAAAGCCAATATTCAAAGCGATTGCTGTATTGTTGGGTGCTCATAAAAAATAGTAGTAGCATGACCGAGACTAGCAAGATGGCCCCAAAGCCATAGTGGTAGATCCGAAGCCAACTTAATTGTTGGCTTTTCGGGTTTGAGCGTTCCACCCGGTGGATAGTACCCACACTTGCCACCGTAAAACCCAGACTCATCAGTAAGAAAAACAGTATCCAAACCATCGAATACTGTTCTGTATTTGCAAACAAAGCCGCGCTATTGATCCGCACTCCCAATAGAGCAAGCACCCACTCCAAAAGCAATAAGATCGGTAAGGCAAAAAGCAGTAATTGCTTCGGCTGAAAGCGAAAATCCCTCACTACAATCGATTTGACAAAGAGATACAAGAGGGGCGGGACAAAGTACCAAGAGGTGACCACTGCCCCAAATATGTAGTACAGCCAACGCGGAGGCTTAGAAATGATCAAGGCCTCCTGTAACAACAAAATGCTGATACTTACCAACAGACCGATCAACAGCTTTTTACTAGGGCTTTGATCCCCTTTTTTGAGCACCAAACTGATAATCAATAGGAGCGCCAATCCAACGCCTAACAAATAGAATAAGCCAATCGGGTTAATGAGCATCTGAGCTTAGTTTTTAGCCTAGACAATTTACCGAAAAGGCAGGAACCTCCCTTGATTGTATCTTGGGGATTCCTGCACATTTTTACTTCTGGCTTATATGACGCTTCCCTTCTTGTTATGCCGGAAATACAATGCTAGGAGCATTATCCGATATCTTTGATTGGGGAGAAAAGTTTACTCACTTCAGCATTCGAAATTCGATATCCATCATTCTACCTTCCTACAGACTATATTTTTTTCGTACTGCTGCGCAGAACGCTTCGTCCCCAATTTCTACTCCACCTTGACTGCCAAAGATTTGGTAACCATGGGTATTGCTATAAATCCGGTCTAGCAACATTTTGAGCGGAGTAGGGTGTAGGCGTTCGTCAAGGACGGCCTGATGCACAATCGGTAAATATTCCTGCATCTTCTCTAAGCTACTGTGTTGTATGACAGCCCACATCGTGCTTTCCATTTTTTTGCCGATCATATCACTACCGATATAGGTACCGTGTACTTGGTAAAGAGAATCAATCAACTCCATATTACGCTGGTCGAGTGGGGTTTGCTTGGACCAATCTACCGGATCATTGCCGCGATAAAGTTGATCATCGGTGCTGATTTGGTGCATGAGTTTTATCAAGGCTAGGTCATATTGGTTTTCCTTGGCGTAGGCTACAGGATCAAAAATTTCCTTTTCCTTTACAGGTAGGCTTTCGCACTGCTCTAGGCAAGAATCAAAGGTTTCTGGGATTACCTCTCTCAACTTTTGCATACGATCCAAGCCAAAGGCCTCGATCAATTCGCAGGTAGAGCGTAGGTTCTTGATCATTGCTTTTTGGAAGGCCACTTCAACGTGAGCCTTGGGCTCTCCCAAGCGGATAAAGGCAGTGCTGATATTCCAATAGTCAGCGTAGTTGATGCCTTTCTCATCTTCTTTGATAGTGCGTTGGGTTTCTTGAAGGAGACGTAGGCCGCTTTGAAACTTTTCTTCGGCTACGCCTTGCGGCTTGCTGGGAGCATAAGTCAAGATCTTTTGATCAAAATTTTCAAGATCAAAGACTAGAGACTCCTGACCGATTAGGGCCGAGCAGCCGCTGAGCAATAGGATAAGGATAGCGGGGATACAAAGGGGATAGTATTTCATAATTATGGGTTTTTGACATTTGATAGGCTCAATTAGCGCCAAAAACCCAAGCCATTTACCTAGCCAAAGCCGAAAGAAAACTAGGCAAGTACGAAAAGACTTAAGGAAAACTTAAGCAATCGCGCAAAGGCCTTAAATTTTATATTTTGAGGGCGCATGAAAAAGATTTTTCCGCTTTCGGCCTATCAATGGATCATAGTATTTAGCTCTGTGGTCTTGGTCGGATTGGTGATGCTGCAAAGCAATTATATCCTTGAAGCACACCAACTCAAAAGCGAGCAGATCCATCAGAGACTGATGGCCTTAGTCGATCCGATTGCCATTGAGATCAAGACAGCCAAGATTGATTCCAACGCTACGCGCGCTCAAAAAGATGCTGCCATGAGTGAGATTATCAATGCCATGGCTGCTGAGGCGGGCTTTGATACTGACTTACCTTTTGCGGTCTTGCAAGAGAAGGAGGATGGAGCTTTTCATACTCCCTTCCCCGAATATGAGAGCGAACTTCGTGCGTCGCCTTACCGATCCTGTTTTTCCTGCATCGTTACCATCCAATTTTTGGCAGACAGTACGCGCTTGCCGGAGTCTGAAATGACCAGTATGCGGACAGTGGAGGAAACCTTGGAGGAGATTCCTGGTAAAGACAATCCTAAAGAGTTTTATTGGTTGAGTTTTTATCTGCCTCAACAAAACCTTTTGATCAAAAAGGAAATCTTAGGATTCTTTTTGCTGACTGTTTTGCTCACGGTATTACTGATTGGCGTCTTTGCCTATATCATCCGTTCTCTCAACAAACAAAAGAAGCTAAGTCAAGCCAAGGATGACTTTTTCAATAGCCTTACCCATGAGTTTATGACGCCATTGAGTTCGATCCGTTTAGCAGCTAGAGTGATCAAGGGGCAGATCGCCGAGGATAAGTTGTTGGGGTATCTCGATCTTATCGAACGCGAGAGTCATCAGTTAGAAGGGCAAGTAGACAAGATTTTGCAACTTTCTCTGCTTGAATCCCAAAAGGATAGCATAGACCCTCAGCACATGGATTTGCACGAGGCCATTCAGGCTGCAGTCCAGCGACTACAACTACATATCGAGCAAAAGGGCGCAGATTTAAGCATTTCTCTCCAACTGGAAGATAGCTCTTATCAAGGCGATTTTGACCATCTTGTCAATGGGGTGTTCAACCTTATAGATAATGCCTTGAAATATGCCGGATCCAACCCAAAGATCTGGGTCCAAGCGTTCACCGAAGGTGAAAAACGTATCATAAGTGTCCGAGACAATGGCCCGGGCATTCCCAAAGCAGAGCAAAAAGAAATCTTCGAACGCTTTTATCGCTCCCAGCAAAACGATCAATATAAAGGCAAAGGCTTTGGAATTGGACTGAGCTATGTGAAGACTATTGTAGATGCGCACGGCGGAACGCTTAGTCTTAATTCTGCTTATGAGCAAGGCTGTGAGTTTATTATCAGATTATAACAATGCCAAGAATACTACTCATTGAGGACGATATGAGCTTCGGTTATATTTTGACCGAATACCTAGGCCTACATGATTTTCAAGTAGAATGGGCCAAATCTGCTCAAGAAGGATTAGAGATAGCGAGCCGCTTTAGCTTTGA
The DNA here is from genome assembly GCA_964534295.1 of uncultured Bacteroidia bacterium. GTDB lineage: Bacteria > Bacteroidota > Bacteroidia > J057 > J057 > JBCAWW01. The sequence goes on from CAZHOC010000504.1 coordinate 4,350, forward strand.
GTTAGGGATTTTTGATGTCATGCTGCCTGACCAAAGTGGCTATGAAGTCGCAGCAGAATTGAAGAAACTCTACCCAGAGCTGCCTTTTATCTTCTTGAGTGCGAAGTCTCTCAAAATTGATAAACTCAAAGGTTATAAAGTTGGGGCTGATGATTTTATCACCAAACCGGTAGACGAAGAACTGCTGCTCGCGAAGATCAAGGCGATCTTAGCCCGGGCCCAACCCCATCTTCCCAAGCAAGAGCAGTTTCAAATCGGGGCCTATCAATTTAATGCCTCAACCCAAAGGCTGGATATCGCCGAAAGCCAAGTACAGCTTACCAAAAGAGAGGCTGCGCTCCTAAAAATGCTCTGCCAGCACCAAGACCAGTTATTGAGCCGCAACAAAGCCTTGAAAGAAATCTGGGGATCACAGGATGAGTTTAGTCGCAAAAGTATGGATGTTTTCCTTTCGCATTTGCGCAAACACCTATCAGCCGATCCCAAAATCGAGATCAAAAACGTCCACGGCAAAGGCTTTATCCTGCAGGTCCACGATTGATGGGGCCGAAATCGTGTAAAATGAAAAAAGATGCTATTTTGGGGCTATCTTATT
>CAZHOC010000505.1:0-3614 GCA_964534295.1 uncultured Bacteroidia bacterium
GAATACCGAGTAATAAAAATTCCCGTCTGCATCTGCGCCGCCGCCTGCGACAAAACCCAAATCTGTAGCCAGGGTATTGAGCGTACCGTCTGCTTTGAGTTGGTAGACATCTCCACCGTAATAATCGACTGTATAAACATCGCCATTGGGCATCCAAGTGATCCCCTCAAATCCAATCGAAGCATTGGTATAAAAAGTCTTCACCGTTTGTCCATAGCCAAAGCTCAGGCTAGCCCAAAAGCAGAGCCAAAGGCCCATTCGTAAAAGCATAATTCTTGACATCATTGCAATAGATTTTGTAGTGATTTTTGGAATGCTGTCGAAGATATCAAGCTCCTCTGAGGAGGGCCTTATACTGAGGCGGGAAGAAGTCTTTCTAAGCTGAGACGCACTTTTTGGGGCCTAAGAAGCAATTTTGCCCTATCATAAAGGTCCTAGTCAAACTGAGTCAAATCCATTTTTTGTCGCTAATTTCCCTTTTTGCGACCGCTGCGCGGAACGCTTAGCCTTAGAGTTGCTTCGGCGCAGCTCAGCATGACAAGGGGTTTGTCTCAAGCCAAGAGATCACTCTCCATCTTGTCCTCCCGAGCGCCTTCGAGGGATCTTTGTGGTTTTGGCTACGCTGCGCGGAACGCTTACCTAACTCAAACTACCTCTATGCAAAAGCGATTACTCGTCTTTACGATGGCCCTTTTTGTCTGCCTGAGCGTTCTGGCCCAGAAAGACAATACTGCCTGGATTAAGAAAAACTACAGCAAGTCAGAGCATTACATCACGATGCGCGATGGCGTAGAACTTTACACTGCCGTCTACAGTCCCAAAAGCAAAAAGGGTCGCCCCTACCCTATCTTGATGAAGCGTACTTGTTACAGCAGTCGGCCTTATGGCGCGGATCAATTTCCCTCTCGCTTAGGTCCTTCGGATGAACTCATGGAAGATGGCTACATCTTTGTCTACCAAGATGTGCGTGGCCGCTGGATGTCAGACGGGACCTTTGATAATATGCGTCCGCAGGTTGAGCGCAAAAGCGATAAGGATATAGACGAAAGTACTGACACCTATGACACCATTGATTGGCTCATCAACAATATCCCCAACAACAATGGCAAAGTCGGTCAGTGGGGCGTGAGCTATCCGGGTTTTTATACCATTGTGGGCGCTTTGTCCAGACATCCTGCGCTTAAAGCCTCTTCGCCTCAAGCCCCGATTGGCGACTTTTACTTCGATGATTTTCACCACAATGGTGCTTATGTGTTAGGCTATTATCCCATTACCACGGTATTTAGCTGGCAAAAAGAGGGACGCACTACCGAGTCTTGGTATCCCTATTATCAGCCGGGTACTCAGGATGGCTATCAGCACTTTTTGGAGATGGGACCTCTCAAAAATCAGACCTTCTATGATGAAAACGCCTTCTTTTTCAATCAGTTGGTGGAGCATCCTGACTATGATGAGTTTTGGCAAAAGCGCAGTGTGATTCCTCATCTTACGGGTGTAGATCATGCAGTCATGACCGTCGGAGGATGGTTTGATGCAGAAGATCTTTATGGTCCGCTCAACATCTATAAAACCCTCGAAAAGTACAATCCCAAAGCCTTTAATATGATCGTTATGGGTCCTTGGAGCCATGGAGATTGGGCCCGTCGGACGGGCATGCAAACCATTGGCCACGTAGCTTTTGGAGAGGGCATCAGTGAGTATTATCGTCGAGAGGTAGAATATCCCTTCTTTTCACATTTTTTGAAGGACCGCCCCATGCCGGAGCTACCAGAGGCTTTGATGTTTGATCCGGGCAAAAAGCAGTGGGATCGCTACATGCAGTGGCCACCAAAAGAAGCCAGTAATAAGAAGCTTTATATCCATGCAGATGGCAGTTTGCGCTTTGATGAGGCGCCTTCGGCGAACGCTTCTTTCAGTGAATATGTCAGTGATCCAGCCAAACCTGTGCCTTATATGCCCTATGTCAAGATGGGCGGGACTCCGCGCCGCTATATGGCCGATGATCAGCGTTTTGCGAGCCAAAGGCCGGATGTATTGGTCTTTCAAACTGAGGTACTTACTGAGGATACTAAACTCGCAGGCGAAATCATGGCTCGTCTCAAGGTAGCTACCACCGGCACAGATGCAGATTTTATCGTTAAGCTAATTGATGTCTACCCAGGCGATCATGAGCAGTATGATCACAATCCAAGTTTCATCAAGATGGGAGGCTTCCAACAAATGGTACGTTCAGAGGTAATCAGAGGACGTTATCGCAATAGCTTTAGCGAGCCTGAGCCTTTTGTCCCCAATGCAATCACAGATGTCGATCTACGGATCCAAGATGTTAATCATACTTTCAAAAAAGGACATCGCATTATGGTACAAATTCAAAGTACCTGGTTTCCTTTTATTGATCGTAATCCGCAGACCTACGTCCCTAATATCTTCAAGGCAGATGAGGAAGATTTTGTTAAAGCGACGATGCGCATCTATCACGATCCTGCCTATCCGACACATTTGGAGGTGCAGACACTTAATTAATAATCTAAATATCTAGATATTTGCGATTGTTCATGGTATTTTCTAGCTTTGATTCAGCACACACGCAATTGCTGATCAATAAAAAGGAAAATACTATGACAACTCGCATCCGTACATTTGAAGAATATGAGAAGGTCTACGAGGCCTCCGTGCAGGACCCTGAGGGATTTTGGGCCCAACAAGCTGATTCATTTGAATGGCATAAAAAGTGGGACCAAGTTTTAGATTGGAACTTTCAGGATCCCAAGATTGAATGGTTCAAAGGTGGCAAGCTAAATATCACTGTCAATTGCCTAGATCGTCATCTTGAGACTCGCGGAGATCAGACTGCGATCATTTGGGAGCCTAATGACCCTAATGAGCCACAGCGCACCTTTACTTATCGTGAACTGCATCGCGAAGTATCTCGGATGGCCAATGTCCTAAAGGCAAATGGTATCGGTAAAGGTGATCGAGTTTGCTTCTATCTGCCGATGATTCCTGAGTTAGCGATTGGGGTACTCGCCTGTGCGCGCATCGGAGCGATACATTCCGTAGTATTTGCCGGATTTTCGGCCCAGGCCTTAGCTGATCGCGTCAATGACGCTACTTGTAAGATGATCATTTGCTCCGATGGTAACTTCCGTGGTACCAAGCAGATTGCGGTCAAAGCTGTCGTAGATGAAGCCATCGAGATGGACCATGTAGAATGTGTAGAGACGGTACTCGTTGTCCGGAGGACGGACCATACAATTGACTGGACTCCCTTTCGCGATAAATGGCTACACGATGAGCTAGAAACTGTTAGTGATGATTGTCCTGCAGAAATCATGGATGCAGAAGACGAGCTTTTCATTCTTTACACTTCGGGTTCAACTGGCAAACCTAAAGGGGTAGTTCATACTTGCGCAGGCTATATGGTCTATACCGCCTTTAGTTTTCAAAATGTTTTCCAATACGAAGAGGGAGAAACTTATTGGTGTACAGCCGATATTGGTTGGATCACAGGCCACTCCTATATCGTTTATGGGCCATTGTTGAGCGGAGCTACTACCATGATGTTTGAAGGCGTACCGACTTGGCCTGATGCAGGACGCTTTTGGCAAATCTGC
>CAZHOC010000505.1:3624-4942 GCA_964534295.1 uncultured Bacteroidia bacterium
AAAATAAGGTCAATCAATTTTATACCGCACCAACTGCCATTCGTGCGCTGCAAGCCAAGGGCTTGGAGTATGTCAAAGACTACGATCTAAGTTCACTAAAAGTACTAGGTACCGTAGGAGAACCCATAAACGAAGAAGCTTGGCATTGGTATGATCAAAACATTGGCAAGCAAGGCATTCCGATTGTGGATACCTGGTGGCAGACCGAAACGGGAGGGATTATGATTTCCCCACTTGCAGGAATTACCCCCCTAAAGCCCTGTTACGCCACCCTTCCTTTGCCTGGCATTCAACCTATCCTCGTAGACAAAGAAGGCAATGAAATCGAAGGTAATGATGTAGAGGGATTACTTTGTGTGAAGTTCCCTTGGCCATCCATGCTTCGAACAACCTATGGTGATCATGAAAGATGTCGTCAGACCTATTTTTCTAGCTTTGACAATCTCTACTTCACTGGTGATGGTTGTCGGCGCGATGAAAATGGTATGTATCGGATCATTGGCCGTGTCGATGATGTGATGAATGTATCAGGGCACCGCCTAGGCACTGCCGAAGTAGAAAATGCCATCAACCAGCATCCGACGGTAATTGAATCTGCAGTAGTCGGTTATCCTCATGCCATCAAAGGCCAAGGCATTTATGCCTATGTCATTTGTACTGGTGATAAGCCGCCAAGTGAAGATTTACAGCGAGAAATCAGAGATGTGGTAGTCCATGAAATTGGGCCAATCGCGAAACCCGAGAAAATCCAGTTTGTAGCGGGGCTGCCTAAAACTCGTTCTGGCAAAATCATGCGTCGCATCTTACGGAAGATCGCCGAAGGCAGAACAGAAAACCTAGGGGATACCTCAACCCTACTCGATCCTGAAGTAGTGGAATCTATCAAAAGAGGTGCCCTGGTAGGTGTTTGATCAGTTAAATTCGAATAGTTTTAAGTAAAAGCTCCCCTTTCGAACTGAAAGGGGAGCTAATTTTTTTATAGCAAAAATAATTTAGGCTCAGCCGTAAACTCTTAATTCGTTTACCATCTGCACTAAATCATGATTATCAAAGGGTTTGGTGAGATAGACTTCTCCTCCGGCTTCGTATCCTTTGAGCTTATCTTGCTCAGAATCTCTCGCAGTGAGAAAAATAATGGGGACATCTTGATAAGAGGCACTTTGTCGAATGGCAGTAGCAGTTTCTAAGCCATCCTTTCTTGGCATCATTACATCAAGTATGACCAAATTGGGCTGAAAATCTGCAATAGTTTGCAGTGCTTCTTCTCCGTCTCTGGCGATAGCCGTTTGGAAACCTTGCTGCTGCATTAGGAAGTCAA
>CAZHOC010000506.1:0-3512 GCA_964534295.1 uncultured Bacteroidia bacterium
CTAGTAAACAGCCTGGATTTATTAGTAGAGAAAGTGCCGGCTCCGAAGACGGAGAAGTGATGGTAATCGTTCGGTGGAACACCATGGCAGATGCCGAAGCCTCAATGAAAAAATTCATGACTGATCAATCCGTAGCAGATTATGCCGCTATGATTGATGGCCCAAGTATGAAAATGAAGCGTTACCAAATAAAATAAGCCATGGAAAAATTTGAACTAATCAAAAACGGTCAAGGCGAAGACTATGACTATTCGCAAGATCATTGCTATGTAAAGCTTTCTTCCCATCATACCAATGGTGAATTAAGCATGGTTGAAGACACGCTAAAGCCTGGGTTTTTCTTAGCGCGGCATCATCACAAAATTATGACCGAGATCTTCTATATTCTTGAAGGAGAAGTAGAACTAATATTTGATGATCAGACAATTGTCGCCAAAGCAGGAGATACTATTACTGTACCCCCTCATGTCTGGCATGCAGCTAGTTGTAAGGAAGGCGGTAAGATGTTGACCATCTTTAAAAATGGGCAATTCGATCTCTATCTAGAACGACTCTCGCAGCTTAGCGATGCTGATTTTGCTGATGCCGATAAAATGGCAAAGATCTCAGCTGAATTTGATATTTATGAGGCCTAGGCTAGGCAAATCATTGTGCATAAAAAATCTCCGACTAGATAATTAAATCCAGTCGGAGATTCTTCTTTTTATCCCTTAATAAGAGATGGTATGTCCAGGCATCGGCTTAGTAGTAAGCTTTTTGAGAGGAGGAGCAAATCGAGTCAATTTGATCCCCGATACCGCTGATTTGTATTCATCAATGGTAGGAGTTCTACCCAGAATAGCTGATAATACGACTACTGGCGTAGAAGCGAGCAAGGACTCTCCTTTCTTTTCTGCCGAGTCTTTCACCACTCGTCCTTGGAAAAGACGCGTAGAAGTCGCCATTACCGTATCTCCCTTAGCAGCCTTTTCTTGGTTACCCATACAAAGGTTGCATCCGGGTCTTTCAAGGTAAAGGATGTTATCGTACTCCGTTCTGGCTACACTCTTAGGTGCGGCATCATTAAACTCAAAGCCTGAATATTTCTGCAAGATTTCCCAATCTCCTTCTTCCTTCAATTCATCGATGATGTTGTAAGTTGGAGCGGTTACTACTAGTGGAGCCTTGAATTCTACTTTGCCCTGTTGCTCTTCAAGGTTCTTGAGCATTTTGGAGACAATCTTGATATCTCCTTTGTGTACCATACAAGAACCAACGAAACCTAGATCTACGTGCTTATCGCCTTCGTAGAAGGAAAGCTCTCGAATGGTATCGTGGGTATATCTCTTGGACACATCCTCATTGTGTACGTCTGGATCCGCGATCATTGGTTCGTCGATGATATCTAGATCTACGACAAATTCCGCGTAGTACTTCGCATTTTCATCTGGAGCCAAAGGAGGCTTTTCACCAGAGCGAATCTCCTCAATTCTCTTATTGGCCTTGTCAATCAAGCCTTGCAGGACCTGCGTCTCATTATCCATGCCCTTATCGATCATGATCTGGATTCTGCCTTTGGCAATTTCCAATGATTCGATCAAGGTATCGTCTTGCGAAATACAAATAGAAGCCTTGGCTTTCATCTCTGCTGTCCAATCCGTGAAGGTAAAGGCCTGGTCAGAAGGTAAGGTTCCGATATGTACCTCAATGATTCTGCCTTGGAAGACATTCTCGCCGCCAAATTTCTTGAGCATCTGAGACTGAGTCGCATGAACCACATCGCGGAAGTCCATGTGATCTTTCATTTCTCCTTTGAAAGTAACTTTGACAGACTCTGGAATCGGCATGGACGCTTCACCAGTTGCTAGTGCAAGGGCTACTGTACCAGAATCGGCACCGAAGGCAACCCCTTTTGACATCCTAGTATGAGAGTCTCCTCCGATAATGATAGCCCAATCATCGATGGTGATATCGTTTAGTACTTTATGGATGACATCCGTCAAGGGATGGTATTTATGCTCAGGGTGGCGGCCCGTAATTAATCCAAAATCGTGCATAAACTTCATCAGTCTCGGAATATTTTCCTGAGACTTAGAATCCCATACAGAAGCTGTATGACAACCAGATTGGTAACCTCCATCTACAATGGGAGAAATCACCGTTGCTGCCATCATTTCCAACTCCTGAGAAGTCATTAGACCAGTAGTGTCCTGCGATCCTACGATATTTACTTCCGCACGCACATAAGAGCCGGCATGAAGCACCGCTCCAGAAGTACCAACGGCATTTTTATTGAAGATTTTTTCTACCGCAGTAAGACCTTGTCCTTCATGAGAAACTTCTTTGGAAGGCGCAAATACGGGTGGTACATCTATACCAAGTGTCTTGGCGGCAAATGCTTGCAATTTCTTGCCAAAGACGATTGCATATGAACCACCAGCTCTCATAAACTCCATTTTTTGTGGAGTAAAGGCGCTGGAAACATCGATGAGTTCTTCCTCACCTTTATACAGCTTCTTTGTTTTAGTATTTACAGTAAGAACAGTCCCAGTATCGATTGAGTAAGCTTGCTCTAATACTGGTTCGCCTTCTTCATCTACGATGAGATTGCCTGCCTCATCGTACTTTTTAACCCAATTTTTGAGATCTAGGCCAATCCCTCCAGTTACCCCAACGGTAGTGAGGAAAATTGGAGAGATTCCATTTGTACCCGCTACTACTGGCGCAATATTGATGAAAGGAACATAGGGACTTGCCGGTTTTCCGATCCACAGCGCCACATTATTGACACCTGACATTCTAGAAGATCCAACCCCCATCGTGCCTTTTTCAGCAACCAGCATCACTCGCTTGTCTGGGTGAGCGGCCTTTAGCTCTAAGAGCTGATTTTGCTGTTCTTTATTGTGTTCGAACATACATTGTCCATGCAGTTCGCGATCGGATCTTGAGTGAGCATCACTACCAGGAGAAAGCAAGTCGGTGGAGATGTCACCAATACCAGCTACAAAAGTTACGAGTTCAATTTTTTCTGGTAACTCAGGCAGATTGGTAAAAAACTCCGCCTTAGCATAGCTTTCGATAATATCCTTCGCTATTTCGTTGCCTTTTTTAAAGGCTTCTTCGAGTCGCTCCGTATCGGCTTCGTATAAAAATACCTGAGTCTTTAGTACTTCCGCTGCCTTTTTTGCAGTCTCCGCATCCTCTCCTAAAGCCAAATCTAACAGTACTCTCACTGAAGGTCCACCTTTCATGTGGGAGAGCTGCTCTAAGGCAAAATCAATTGAAATCTCTTCAACACTCGATTGACCTAAAATTATTTCTTTTAAAAATTCAGCTTTAACTCCCGCTGCACTTGTGGTCCCTGGTAGGACATTGTAATTAAAAAAGTGGAGTGAATCCTTTCTGTGCTCGTGATCCACCTCTTTGATCTGAGCAATTATTTCAGTCAACAACTCGGCCCCATCAATTGGTTTTGGATGTAGACCCTGGCCCTTTCTTGCTTCAATTTCTTTTAAGTAATCAGTGTATAGACT
>CAZHOC010000506.1:3528-4926 GCA_964534295.1 uncultured Bacteroidia bacterium
TATTTTATTTTTTCTTTTCCCAGTATGCTATGGCGATCTTATATAGCGGCAAAAATATGTAATATTCTGAAATATTTTGAAGGAATGTTTTAACTCAATCTTAAGCCTTACTAAAAGCAAAAAATCCACCTAAATACATGATTTAAGCAGATCTTAACGGTCCTTTGACAAAGAATGATATGATTATTCTTTCTTTTTCCTTCAAGCTTTTTTGATATCCTTATTTTTCGCTAAACAGAATGTTTAAGCACCTCTTTACAATACGGAAATTTCGCCATCAAGTTTACGTTCAGTAAGCTGTTATTCCCTCTGATATCGACCCCATTTCTAGCGGTAAATCCTTCTGGCCCAAACTTATCTGTTCCATGAAATCAATTTAGCATTCCTTCTTCCTCAATGTAGCCAAAATGAAGCTTAGTCGCCATTGAAGCGCCTTTCAAAAAGATAGTCATCCATCCAAATCCTCAATTTACCAAAGGCGGGTTTTTGCCTAATGAAGTAATGAGAAGCCGTATTGTTGGGAATGCGGTAGCCTTGGTAGGATTTGAGGTATTGCTCGGGACGCTCCAAATGATAATAGAGCATGCGACCATAAGGGAAGTTCTGGGTATCCTTCCGCATATAAATCGTATCAAAATCCAACCAAACGGTGTCTTCTACTAGGCGGATCTGGAAGAGACTATCTGCCACAGGAACACTATCGGTTAAGAGGCGAGACATTCGCGGTACGCCATAACCAAGTTCGTAGTCATAGTAGGGATAAAAGTGCCCCGATCTCTCCAGACGACTTATTAGTTCGGCTGGTTTTAGTTGGGGGTACTGCTGTCGCAGAACGCCTGCAATGCCCGCCACTAAGGGCGTAGAGAAAGAGGTGCCGACACTTTCCCCAAAGAGATTTTTATGCAGCGCAGCGAGTACAAAAGCAGGGGCCGCTACATTAGGCTTGAGTTTGCGGCGGGAATTGGGTCCTTTAGAGGCCATCGGTAAGTGCAAGGGTACCATAGGATAAGTGCCCCCCACGGACAAGACCTCCAAAGCATCAGCTGGAGCCCCCATGATGCGCCAAGCTTTATCTCCCTCATTACCCATGGCACAAACTACAAGCACGCCTTTTTGGGCGGCAATTTGGGCTGCTTGCGTAACCGGACTCGACAAGCCGTCCATCTCTCCTGGAGTGAGGTAGTTTTCTACGTAGGTAATAGACGAATTGATGATCTCAGCGCCATTGGCTTCGGCCCACTCCGCAGCCGCAATCCATAAGTCTTCATCATTTCCTAAAGCAAAAAACTGCTTAACAATTCTAGCCAATAAGTATTCTGCTTCGCTGGCTGCCCCCATCGGCCTTTCTCCATAGTAACCGGCCATACAACTCAAGACCTGTAATCCATGTGATGAATT
>CAZHOC010000507.1:0-4920 GCA_964534295.1 uncultured Bacteroidia bacterium
TAAAAGCAAGCACTGCGCCTCCGATACCACCGATTACCCACTTTTGTTGACGCTGAGCGAGAGCTTCCGTTTGGCTGAGCGCTAAGTCTCTTTCGGCTTGGGTTCTATCTCTTTCGATCTCGACCAATTTCTTTTGATCAATGATAACCTGACGATCTTCTTCAACATCCTCTAAGCTATCGCGTATGACGCTGATGGTAGATTCAAAGGAGTCTGCCTCAACGGCGAAGGCTTCCGCCTCCATCATATATTGTTGGGCTTCGAGATATTTTTGGAGCAATGCGTAGCTGGTGCTGAGGTTTTTTTCGGCGACCCTTGCGAGCCTGGGGTTACCGGAGCTTTTGGCAAATTTGAGCGCTTGCTGAAAAGAATTTTGCGCACTTTGAAATTCCTCAACCTTGAGCTGCGTCTCGCCGAGACTATTGTACAGTTTGGCTACTTGGTCAGGACTCTTTGACTTTTTGGCAAAAGATATGCCCTCTTGAAAAAAGCCAATGGCTCGCTTGCTATCACCAGAACTATCATAGCATATCCCCAAAAGCCGATAATCTTCTGCAATGCTAGCATTGTAAAAGAAGGGGCTCTTACTGACGATTTGTTTTTTGAGTCTAATGGCCTTTTGCAGGCTTTCCTTGGCAAGATTAAACTTGCCTTGGTTCATGTAGATCAAGCCAAAATTACTGTGAACATCAACGATTGCCTCACGAGAACGCAACTTTTGCGCTAGCGTAAGTGCCTCATTGTTAAATTCGACGGCTTCACGAGGATATTCACGAGAGATTTCTAGGGCGACTTCCAGGCCACGGTTGACCTTGTCGCGGCTATCGGCCATGGTATCGAGTTCGGCGCGATAGGTTTCTGGATCATCCGCGTAGCTGTTTAGTGGCAAAAAAATGCTCAAACAGGCAATTAGGAGATAAATGTACGGACGAATCATAGGGAGAAAGACGTTCATTTCTATATTAAGGGAAAAGAAATTTAGTTCATTGTCCTGAAATAGCGATAAATTTTTTGCAAAAATTACCCTTATCTTTGCCGCAACCGGCCCAAGCCTATTTTTTCATATGAATAAAGATCAGGTCATTGCATCCTTGCAGCAATCCGCTCTATTCTCGGATTTGTCTGAAACTCAACTAGCCTCAATTGCAGATAAGGCTAAGGTAAGGCAATACTTTGCCAATGACATGATCGTTTGGCAAGGCCAGCCTAGTACGGCTCTTTTCCTCATCTTAAACGGTATTGTAGCAGTAAAGCATATCAATAATGGCGAAGAAAATTTATTAGCCTATTTGATGTCGGGAAATACGTTCGGCGAAGTCGGTATCCTAGAAAATCAAGTCCGCTCTGCTTCGGTAGCTGCTGTCAGTGAAGTGGATGTGCTCGTGATTCGGAGAGATGATTTCCTGCAAATTTTGCATGCGCATGCCGAAGTGGCGATTCAGTTGGCTCGTATCCTTGGTCATTACCTCGTGCAATCAAACCGCCGCTTAGCCAATGAGAACCGAGATCATAAGTTGATTCTTATCTTCCATGTGGAGGAACATTCTGGCGGCACTACCTTTAGTACGCTATTGGCAGATAAGCTTTATGAGGTCAAAAAGACTCCTACGGCCTATTTAGAGTATCCAAACTCTTGGCGCCTGCTCAATGAAGCTCAACTCAATAAGGGCGCTCAGGTCTATCATCATGCCGACGGCTATGATATTTTGCTACCACAGGATGATAGTTATCTACCTGCGAGTACACAAGCGACGATATTGCTCGATAGGGTGAGAACTAATTACGATAATGTAGTAATCCACACTAATGACTCCCTAGATGAGGCCACTCAGGCTTTTATGGAGCGGGCGGATTTGGTGGTGATCATGGGGCCGCCAACGCGTGAAGGTATCCAGCGCATCAAAAGTTTGCAGAAAAAACTGAAGGCCCAGATACGCCTAGAGGAAACGGGTTTTGTAACGGTGGTTAATCGTTCTCGGAAGGAGCAAGAACTACTAGAGTTTCCGGATATTGCTGACTTTGAACTTCCTTTCCTGCCTGATTTCCCTTCTTTTAATCTCAAGGCTCGTGATAGTCGAGAGTTGCCGGGACCTTTAGAGGAGATTTTAAACAACTGCGTTGAACGCTTAGAACGAACCAACAGCATTGGCATCTTTATCCCTACTACCCTTGATGTGGATCAGGCTGCCGATACTACCCCTTATATGGATAAAACCCTCGGCTTTATGGCAGAGCGTTTTGGAGGGGCTACCTGTAAAATAGCCAATGGCGTTTGGCATAGCGAAAAGCTAGGTCTAGTGGGGGAGGTAGTGTATATCGTGCATTCCTACATTACGCGCAATGACTTGAATTTATACCTCGATGAGGTGGTAGAATATATCAAAGAGCTCAAGAAAGATCTGCGCCAAGAGGCAATGGCTTTGGAGGTAAATAATAAGCTAACTTTGATATAAGCTTATCATGGCAACTAATTTTGAAACTGAGCGTATGCTTAGTCCGAATGAATAGAAACCTAATCTTTTCTAATGCTTTGATTCGAGGGCTTTATGGCCTTGGGATTGGTGCTTTGTTTTCGCTCTTCCAGGCAGAAACAGAGCTAAAATGGATTATAGTGTATGGTTCGATAGGCTTTCTGATAGGCTTCCTCACCCGTTGGGTGGATGCTTTTCTGTACCAAACCCGCTTACGTCGTCAACGTTTCATTCGGATTTTGCTGATTCGGAGCTTAATCAACTTCGTTCTCTTTATCCTGAGTGTAGGTTTAGTCCTCTTTTTGTTCAGTCTTTTTGATCCAGAGACCAGTTTGCGAGAAGTTTTTCGCTTCCAGACTTTGATGGATTGGCTGAGCGGGACGGTCATATACAATATCCTTTATAGTTTCTTGATATTGTTTGCGATTCAGTTTGTGGTTTTGGTCGTGCGGATGATTGGGCCTTCGGTGGTGCTCAACTATTTGCTAGGTAAGTATAATGAGCCCATAGAAGAGGAGCGGATCTTTATGTTTATGGATCTTCGTTCTTCAACCACCATCGCCGAGCGCTTAGGTCATATGAAGTGGCATCAGTTCCTGAACGATTTTTTCTATGACATTGCTCGCTCAGTTAGGCGTTCGCAGGGGGAAATCTATCAATATGTAGGGGATGAGGTTGTCATTAGCTGGCCAAAGAAAACGGGTATAAGAAGATTAAACTGTATTCGTTGTTTTTTCTGGATATATGATCTGATGGGCAAACGTAGGTCCTACTATCTAAAGACCTATGGCTTCGAGCCTATATTTAAGGCAGGTTATCATGTCGGCAAAGTAATCGTTGGCGAGATTGGCGATTTTAAGCGAGATATTGTATTCCATGGAGACGTAGTGAATACAGCTTCGCGTATCCAAGTTGAGTGCAACGCCCGCAACCGCCGTCTTTTATTGTCCTCTACCTTATTAGATCAACTAAATCTCGGCAATGATTTTACCGGCGAATACATCGATAAAATGATCCTCAGAGGCAAACAAGAGGAGATTGAGCTCTACAGTCTCGACCCGGTGATCCAGCGCTAATCAAATATTTATCGAGTACCTATTGGATTATCAAAAAATGTGTGTAAATTGCGCTCCCGTTCGAGTAAGGCGAGGCCTTTTCCAAGCGAAAATAAGCTAAGCTATCGAACAGGAAGGACGCAAAGTCCGCTTCATGGCAATGCCAAAAGATCAATCAAGATCAGGTATCCCGGAAGACTGCAAAACAAATAGTATTAGTGTTTTAAACAGATTCTCTCTGTTTTTAGGCCCCCTGCGGTTCAAAAACGCAACTGTTTGTTTCCTCTCCTCCTAAGTACCAGCATGTTTTGAAGCTCTTTGCAAGAGCAAGCTAAAGGCCTGTGTCCATTTGTAATTGGAATTTGGCTGAAGGCTGTTTGGGATAGGCCCAATTTATGTCTACCTTTGCAGCCGCTTTAAACAAATCGTTTATATGCCCACGATTCAACAATTAGTAAGAAAAGGCAGAACTGCCAAAGCCGAAAAGAGCAAATCACCTGCTCTGGACAATTGTCCACAGAGACGTGGAGTATGCCTAAGGGTTTACACCACTACTCCTAAGAAGCCTAACTCTGCATTGCGGAAGGTGGCTCGTGTTCGTCTAACCAACCAAAAAGAGGTGAATGCCTATATCGGTGGTGAAGGACACAATCTTCAGGAGCACTCGATTGTACTGGTACGCGGTGGCCGGGTAAAAGACTTGCCAGGTGTGCGTTATCACGTAGTTCGCGGCGCTTTGGATACAGCTGGTGTAGAAGGCCGTAACCAAGGACGTTCAAAGTATGGTACCAGAAAACCAAAAAAGTAAGTAAGCGATGAGAAAAACCAGAGCTAAAAATAGAATTCCGGTTCCAGATCCAAAGTTTGGCGACATTCAAGTTTCCAAGTTTGTGAACAATCTCATGGTTGATGGTAAGAAGAGTACTGCTTACGCCATCTTCTACGGTGCGATGGAAATCATCGAAGAAAAGACCGGAGAAAGTGGTTTGGAAGTATTTCGCAAAGCTATTGACAATGTAATGCCTGGTGTAGAAGTAAAGAGCCGCCGTGTAGGGGGTGCTACTTTCCAGGTTCCAACCGAGGTTAAGCCTAAGCGTCGCGAGGGTCTCGGTATTCGCTGGCTGATCCGCTACGCTAAGTCGCGCAACGGTAAGTCTATGCGTGATAAGTTGGCTGCTGAGTTTATCGCCGCTTCGCGGAACGAAGGCCAAGCAGTAAAGAAAAGAGACGATACGCACCGTATGGCAGAAGCCAACAAAGCATTCTCTCACTTCCGCTTTTAATTTCAGATTTAGTTTTTATACGCTTGATTTCACTTCAGTAGTAATAGTCCTATAAAAATGAAAAAGATACCTTTAAAAGATACCCGTAACATCGGCATCATGGCTCACATC
>CAZHOC010000508.1:0-4886 GCA_964534295.1 uncultured Bacteroidia bacterium
CTAGATGGCAATATCAGTATAGTTGACTTTTTGATAAGCAAATCCCAGTCCGTTCCCAATAAGTCAGCACACCAATAACAATCAAACTTTCTCGGCAATCTTCAATTCATACGCAAATGAAAAATCTCATTCTCTTTCTAGCGTTTTATGCGATTATCTCTTCAGGATTCAGTCAAGACCTACGGTTTAGTTTTACTGAAACCAATATGGGTACTACTTCAGAGATCAAAGTCTTTGTCGTAAACTCAGCGGCCAGCGGAACCGAAAATATGGCAGGTTTCTCCAGTAATCTATACTATGACAACAGCGAATCTAGCATCACTAGCTTTGATTTTACGCCTTCTACCAACAATCTAGGCTGGAATCCAGATGCTAGCTCTACCACTTTCGTGGCCACTAACAATGGCGCGATCACAAGCCTACATAATGGATTTGGCAACATCAATGTCATTGATCAGAATTTTCTAGGGGCAGATATCGGCCAAACTCAAGTGCATATTTTGACGATCAATGTTGATCATAGTGTAGGTACTGCTGCTGCGAGTGCTTTTTATCTAGCTAGTTCTTCTGAAAATCACCCAGCCTTGGAATATGTGGGTAATGATTTTATCGGTCATCCGGTGATCGTGGAATCAAACGTTTCTTTCCCGGTCGAATACCTTGACTTCAATGCAAAAGCAATGGACGGTTGGGTATCAGCATTGAGCTGGACTACGGCTACTGAGTCTAACAACCAGGGATTTGTGGTGCAGCGTCTCGATGCCGATGGCAACAATTGGGAGAGTATTGGTTTTGTAGCAGGCAGCGGCAATAGTAATGCTACTCTACAATATAGCTTCATGGATACCGAGCCTTGGTCAGGCGAGAATGCTTATCGTTTGAAACAAATTGACTTTGATGGCGCCTCTCATCTTTCAGTTGTGCGTAGCGTGCGTTTTGAAAGCGGTTTTACCATAGATGTCTATCCTAACCCAACCGCTAATATCGTGAAGATTAGATTGGAGGAAATAGATATACCAACGAAACCTACTTATCAACTATATGACCAAACTGGCAAGATTTTAACGCACGGCGACTTGCTAACTACAGGTGTAAGCGAAATTGAGTTGTCTTCACTGCCCGAGGGCACCTATCAATTACGAATTCGTCAGGGAAGTAGAATCATCAATAGGAGCATTGTTAAGATGAATTGACCTGACAATTAAGCTGTGCTTAAGGGTAAAAGGCTGTTTCCTTAGGAAATAGCCTTTCCCTTTTTATGCATACACTTGATGCTTTTTGAGGGCTGAATCGAAGATGATTGCTGTCCAGTCGGGAGCATAGGCCAAGGTTTCCAAAGAATTCATATCCTCTAAGCGAGGCTCTTCAATGCCTCGGATCTGAATCTTGCTAGATGAAAAATGTAGGATCAGATCAGAAATATATATTCCACCTGCAGGATGAGATTTTGTCTTAGTTTTTGCTTCCAACAAGCGCTGGGTAATCATCGGCTGCCAGTTCTGCGAAGCAGAAACCTCTCTAAAACTGACCAGGCCGTCCTCCCAGAGAGGATTTTGTTCAGAATAACTGACACTAAACTCTGGACCATAATTGCCCTCTTCAACCCACTGCCAAGAGAGGAATTTCCCATTCATGAGTTCAATTACCACCGCGGTGTCACAGAGGTCGTGCTCAGCGAAGCTCAATTCCGAATCTACTAGATTGGTTTGGCCATAGTAGACACTTTTTATGTTGGCGTCAATGTCTAAGCTAGTGGGAAAGGCATTGCTGTGGCTTTTTGATTGAAGTTGACTCGCGAGCTTAGCCTTCTCGTTTTCAATCTCTTGTAGCAGAGTTTGCTTAGACTCTTCTTGCTGATTGGCTTGCGGTTTTTCTATGCGATAGTCTATGAGCCAAACAAATATGAATCCCAGCATGAGGAGCAAAATGAATGTTTTCATAGAAATTTCGTCTGTTTATATAAAGAGTGATTTTTTTCGTTTGGGTTGAAAAATGGCAGTCTCAATTAAAGCTGATTTCTAGCGCACATACTATGAACATAAGGTTTCACCTACTTTTGCTAAGCATACTTTTCCCATCAGTCGTAATGGGTCAAAAACAACTGACGCAGGAGCAGATCTTGGAGGACTATACGATCCTTAAAAATGTCTTGACCAAAGGCTATCCCAGTTTATTTACCTATAGCTCTCCATCAGAATGGGACAGTCTGTTTGCAAGCTTTGAGCGTGATGAAATACCAGATATCGAAAGCAACAATGATTTTTACCGATCCATTACAAAATTAACCAATCATGTCAGGGATGGGCATTTAGTAGTGATGAGGCCCCAGATGGATTCCATCCCAAAGCTATTTCCGCTACTAATAAAGATTATCGATGGGAAGTTATATACCGATACAGATGATTTTGGGATTCCTGTAGGCTCAGAAATAGTTTCTATAGATGGGATAGCCGGCGCAGACTTAAGGAGACGGTTAATGAAATATGCTCCTGCCGATGGCTTCAATACGAGCAAGAAAGATCGACAAGTGGAAAGGGAATTCGGCATTCTGCATTTTTATGAGTTTGGGGAAAAACCCGCTTATGAGATAAGCTTTAGAAGCCCTTCCAATCAGCTATTTACCAAAACCATCGAAAGTCAATCATTTGCCAGTATCGGCAAGCGCTTCTCGAGCAGAAATTCACTAACAGCTATGAGGGCTTGGGCTAAAAAAGGGCCTGATTTGTATTTCATCGACTCCTTAAATACTGCCGTCTTAACCCTCAATACTTTTGGGCTGAATGTTGAAGATTATCGTTCTGCAATGCAGGAAATATTTAAGGAAATCAGAAAAAAGAAAACGAAAAATCTGATCATCGATATCAGGCAAAATGAAGGCGGATATCCTTTAAATGCGATAAACACCTTCTCCTACCTAGCGAGTGGCCCCTTCAAGCAAATCGAATCCTCGGAGGTCATCACAGCTAGCTTACCGGAGAAGGCCTACAGCCAAAACTTGGTCAATGGCTACACCTATGAAAGCTTTTTTGAGGAGTTTTATCAGGAGGCTGAAAAGGAAGGGAACAGCTGGGTATTGAGCGAGGACGCAAACGAGGCTTTTATGGTCCCCAATAAGAAAAGCTATAGAGGCAAGGTATACGTTTTGGTTGGAGGTAAGACTTTTTCAGCGGGTTCCAGCTTTGCCTTGTTCTGCAAAAATGAGAGCATCCCATTGATTGGGGAAGAGACAGGTGGCAATTATTACACCCAAACTGGTGGCTATCCAATCATCTATACCTTACCCAATTCGAAGATCAAGATCCTCATTTCTTTTGTGAAGGTAAATCGCTTCGTCAAAGACAAAACTGTCAAAAGAGGCTATGGGATTTTACCTAATACTGCAGTGCCTCTAAGCGTGCAAGATTTAATTGAGGGAAGAGATAGCCAACTAGAACATGTATTGGACCAAATTAGAAACGAATAAGGGCTATTACACTATGCAATCCAGTGATCAAACTGTCTTTTCGTTTTTCAAACTTTCGATTCTTTTTGCAGCAGAGAAGCCATGCAGAATGTCTAAAAACACAAATAATAGGGACTTTAATCCCCATTCAATAACAACCAATAAAAGAAACATAATGAAAAAGTTTATCCTCACTTTTGGGCTCATTGTCCTTGGCTTGAGTCTCAATGCGCAGAATCTTCTCCCCTACCAAAAAGGAGAGAATATGATCAGCATTCGTAATCCTTATTTCTCTCAAATACGAGAGGCCAACAATGGCGAAGCCATCGGCTCGCGCTATGCATTTGAGCTTGATTACCATCGATTTATCGCCAACAATTGGTCAATTGGGATTGGAGGATCTATTGATCAAGCTAGCTACTCTCAGCCCATCCTGAACGTAGGGGCTCGCACTTTGGGTATGCAGCTTTCCTCCCGTTATTATTTTCCCTCCATTCCAATCAAATCTACTTATCTCAGTTTCTTTGGCGAAGCTTGGGGAGGAGTAGATAGATATGCCAGCAGCGTTCACTTGACTTCCTTCTCCTATGACCGAGCTTCCATTTTGGGAGGTTTAGGGATCGCATGGCGCCCTTTCCGCTTTATGAGCATCGATTTTGCCTTTCATAAAGGCTGGCAAAGAACGATAGCTCCCCAATCAAAAGAGCTGATCTTTGAAAGCGATGTAATGAATGCATCTGCTGGGCTCAACTTTCATTTTGGGTCGAGGATGAAATGATCTCATCATCATTACAAATTGGGGACGCCTCTCTTTAGCTAATGCAAAGAGAGGCGTCTTGCTATTTATATTCATTAATCCTTTTTAGAAAAAGGGGTAATTCCATTTACCTTTTGCAGCAAGTAAGCAACAGTTGCCGTTTCCCAACCAAACCACTAACAGAACTAAAATGAAAAAACTACTTATTTGTTTGGGATTATTGGGGCTTTGCTCAGTCGCTCTTGCCCAAAGTCCGCTTCCATTTCAAAGAGGGGAAAACATGATTGCTGTACGTAATACCCAATTTAGTCTGCTGCAAAACGCTCTCCCTCGCTCTAGTGCAGATACCAAGCTTGAACTTGATTACCATCGATTTATCGCCAATTATTGGTCAGTTGGTGTTGGCACTTCATACCAAAGAGATCTATGGAATGGCTTCGATCCAATAATGGCCAGCCCCCTGATAGGTCTACAAATTAGTACTCAATACTATTTCCCAGCTGTTTCGCTTGGGTCAAGTCATCTTAGTTTTTTTAGCGAAGCTCGGATAGGATTTGCCAGATCGATCAATCCAAGGGACCTCAATCCCTTTCTTTATCCGCTTACAGAGCAAGTAATGCTTTCGGGCGGCATAGGGCTCAATTGGCGGCCTTATAAATTATGCAGCATAGATTTAATGCTAAATCG